>DATFVY010000162.1:0-3557 GCA_035259925.1 Burkholderiales bacterium | reverse complement strand
TCTCCTCGAAGAGGGTTTCCTAGATGATAACGATTCGCATTTGTGTATGTCAATACGAATTGTTCTCATTACTATTGATTTTGAGAAACGTTCTTGTTACCATCCAGCTGTCTCTGCCTCCCTGTCTCCAAAACATCTGAGGTTTGCCATTTATGTTCAATCGCTTGAATCGCCTGTCCTGGCTGGCCCTGCTGCCCATCGCGTTCGTGCTTCCTGCCAGCAGCTCGGCACAGGAAAAGGTCCTTAACCTCTATTCGTCGCGCCACTACGAAACCGACGAGGCGCTCTACACGAACTTCACGAAACAGACCGGAATCAAGGTCAACCGCATCGAGGGTGGCGAGGACCCGCTGATCGAGCGCATCCGCAACGAGGGCGACAAGAGCCCTGCGGATGTGCTGATCACGGTAGACGCCGGCCGCCTGTGGCGCGCCGAGCAGATGGGATTGTTCCAGCCGGTGAAGTCGAAGGTGCTGGAATCGCGCATCCCCGCCTCCTACCGTCATCCCGACGGCCTGTGGTTCGGGTTCTCCACGCGGGCGCGCATCATCGCCTACAACAAGGCCGCGGTGAAGCCGGGCGAGATTGCCAACTACGAGGACCTCGCCAATCCGAAGTGGAAGGGAAAGATCTGCACCCGCTCCGCCGGCCACGTCTACAACCTCTCGCTCATGAGCTCCTTGGTGAACTACAACGGCGAGGCGAAGACCGAGGAGTGGGCCAAGGCAGTCGCGGGCAACCTCGCCCGTTCGCCCAAGGGCGGCGACACCGACCAGCTCAAGGCAGTCGCGGCGGGCGAGTGTGATCTGGCCATCAGCAATACCTACTACTACTTCCGCCTGCTGCGGTCAGATAAGCCCGACGAGCGCGCGGTCGCGGAAAAGATCGGCGTCCTTCTGCCGAACCAGGGCGGCCGCGGCACCCACGTCAACATTTCAGGCGCCGGCGTGCTGAAGAACGCGCCGCACCGCGAAGCCGCGGTGCTGTTCCTGGAGTACCTGGCGAGCGACGCAGCCCAGAACTACTTCGCCAACGGCAACAACGAGTGGCCCGTGGTCGCGTCGGTGAAATCGAACAACTCGGCTCTAGGCACGCTCGGCAAGTTCAAGACCGATGCCTTGAACGTCGGCGAGCTCGGCAAGAACCAGCCTACCGCGCAGAAGATAGCTGATCGCTCGGGGTTCAAGTAAACCCGTGGGAGGGGCCGCGGGCCCCTCCCCTTTCTTCTTCCTGGTCCGGTTGCTACCTGCGCTCCGCAGCAAGGCGGGCACGTATCAGCGAGCGCGACAGCAACACCAGCGGCACCACACCCACCGCGACGATGGTCAGCGCCGGGGCGGCGAGCTCGCTCAGGCGCTCGTCGCTGGCGAGGTTGTAGGCGTGCACGGCCAGCGTGTCGAAGTTGAACGGCCGCATCATGAAAGTCGCCGGCAGCTCTTTCATCACGTCCACGAACACCATGAGAGCCGCAGTGAGCACGCTTGGCGCCAGCAGCGGCACGTGCACCCGCGTGAGGATATGCAACGGAGATGACCCCAGGCTCCGCGCCGCGTCATCCATGCTGGGCGTGACCTTGGCCAGCCCTGCCTCCACGCTTTGCAGCGCGACCGCGAGGAAGCGGACGAGGTAGGCGTAGACCAGCGCGGCAATGCCGCCGGTCAGGATCAGCCCGGTCGAGATGCCGAACGCGGATTGCAGCAATCCGGACAGGGCATGGTCGAGCCGGGTGACCGGTATCAGGATGCCGACAGCGATCACTGCGCCGGGCACGGCGTAGCCCAGTGCCGCCAGCCTGTGGGCAACGAGCGCGAATACGCCGCCGCCGGCGCGCATCGCATACGCCATGAGAAGGGCCAGCGCGACCGCGCACGCAGCAGTAACCGCCGCCACCGAAACGCTGTTGAATACCAGGCGTAAATAGCGGGCGCCGAATTGCAGGTCGCTGCCCGAGAGCGAAAGCTCGAGCAGGATGGCAGCCGGCAGGAGGAACCCGATCACCAGCGGGATCGCGCAGGCCGCCGTCGCGCCCCAGGCCCGCCACCCCTCCAATCGTTGCGCCACGAGGGGACGGCGCGACGACCGGTCGTCGAAACGCGCCCGGCCACGGCTATATCGCTCCGCGATCAGTACCAGCGCGACGAATCCCAGCAATGCCGCGGCCAGCTGCGCCGCTGCGGCCCGGTCGCCCAGGGACAGCCACGCGCGGTAGATGCCGGTGGTAAAGGTCGGTAGCGCGAAATAGGCGACGGTGCCGAAATCGGCGAGCGTCTCCATCAGCGCCAGCGCGACGCCCGCAGCGACTCCGGGACGGGCGAGCGGCAGCGCCAGGCGGAAGAAACTGCGCCAGGGGCCGTAGCCGAGACTGCGTCCCGCTTCGATCATCCCCGCTGCCTGCTCGAGAAAAGCCGCCCGTGCCAGCAGGTATACGTAGGGATAGAAAACGAAGGAAAAGATGACTGCCGCGCCTCCCACCGAGCGTATGTCAGGAAACCAGTAGTCCCTGGGACCCCAGCCAAAATAGGAACGCAGCCATGTCTGGACCGGACCGGTGAACTGCAGGAAATCGGTGTAGGCGTACGCCATTACGTACGCCGGAACTGCGAGCGGCAGGATGAGGGCCCACTCGAAGAAACCGCGCCCGGGAAAGCGGCACATCGTAGTGAGCCAGGCCGTGGCGACCCCGATTACGGTCACGCCGATGCCGACCCACAGGAGGAGCCACAGGGTGTTGCTGATGTACTCCGGCAGGACCGTGGCCGAGAGGTGGGCCCAGGTGTCCCAGCTCGGAGTGAAGACGCTGCCCAGCACAACGATCACTGGCACCGCGAGCACGCAGGCCGTGACGACGGCGACCGTTGCGGTGGCGTTCCAGTTCTGCCCCCGGAGGGCGACTGTGCCGACGAGCGAGTGCATCAGCGGGTGTGCCCGGTGAGACGTGTGTAATCGTTTGATAGAAAAGGAGGTTCATTCTAGCAATCCCTGCGTGGAATGAGAATGCGTCTTGTTCGTCGGTATAATTCCGGCATGGCAATGCTGCTGGAAGCATCGGGGCTGCAACACGGCTACAACGGCCACCGGGTATTGAGCGATTTCTCGCTCGCGCTCGCGCGCGGCCAAATCGGTTGCGTTCTGGGTCCCAGCGGCTGCGGCAAGACGACGGCGCTGCGCTGTATCGCCGGCTTCGAGAAGGTCGCGGCCGGCCGCATTGCCGTGAACGGAGAAGAGGTCAGCCGGCCCGGGCGCACCGTACCGCCCGAGCAGCGGCGCATCGGCATGGTGTTCCAGGACTACGCACTGTTCCCCCACCTCACCGTCGGCGAAAACGTCGGTTTCGGGCTGCGGCAGCTCGACGCGGCGGCGCGGGAGCGCCGTGTCGGTGAATTGCTCGCGGTGATCGGCATGCGGCGCGCCGCCGGGCGCTACCCACACGAGCTCTCCGGAGGTCAGCAGCAGCGCGTCGCGCTCGCACGCGCGCTGGCACCTCGGCCGGAACTCCTCCTGCTCGACGAGCCGTTTTCCAACCTGGACATCGATCTGCGCGAGCGGCTGGGGCTGGA
>DATFVY010000161.1:0-2346 GCA_035259925.1 Burkholderiales bacterium | reverse complement strand
GGCTCCCCGCCACCGGCCCTTCTTATGTCCGATCGAGGATGATCGCGCCGCCTTGGCCAATGTGACAACGACGGGCAGCCGTTCGCCTGCGCGCATGTTCTAAGGGGGCTGCAGCGGCGATCGAGCGGCCAGCGCCCGCCGCGAATCATTCTGATGGCTCGAAAGGATGTTGGCGCTACACGCCGATTTCTTCGATGGCGAACACCGAGAAGAACGGGGCGGGCGGGACGGATTTGAGCCCGGCTTCGGTAACGACAGCGAGAACGAGGATGGGGGCGATTTGAAAGCTCGTTTCCTTGCCTCTCGCGGTGGCGAGCTGGGGGCCGCGCACAAAGGCTATCGTGGTCACCGCACAAGCCATCGGATTGTGCTCGGCGGCGTTGACCGTATCGACCGCGCTCTGGGCGTCGCCGTCATAGAGTGCGACGAATTGTTCCACCTGCGCCTGCGTATCGCAGATCAGGCTGGTGCCGACCTCGACCTCGAGCTCGCGAGCCTGCGCCGGCACAGCCATGTCCGGAAACCCGACGACCGGCAAACCCCAGAGCAGCAATGACCGGGCGGCGAGCAGGCCCAGACGCGATGCAAGGCTCCGCGACGCGAGGCTCATGGCAGGAGCCTTCGGACGCGCGTGGCGCCGCCGCGGAGCGCGGCCGGAATGAACGGCAGGCGGCGCGCGGCGCGCCTGCTTGCTTCGCCTCGACCGACGAGGTCGGAAAACGCGACGATCGCGCCGATGAGCAGCATGAGGGCGAAAGGTTTCATGTCGGGAAGGCTTTCGTCACGAGCCCGGCGGCGGCCCGAATACGCAGCGGCGCGAGTGGTCGGGTCTGCGGCAGATCCAGACCTTGCCATCCGGGCTTGGCGTCGCCTCCTCGTAGGGGACGAATTCGGTGCCGCCGACGACCCAGCCCTTGCCGGTCACGGCGACCCGGTCGGGAGACTCGCAGTCGTTGTCGCCGCAGCACCATTCGCCGGCCGGATTGCGAAACCCGCCGCGATTGATCCAGGAGTCATGCGCGGCGGCCGGTGACGCCTGCGCGCTCGTCGCCAGGATGAGCACGGCCCCGAACAAGGCGCCCCTGCTGGCAAACGAGGCTGGGCTCGTGGTCATCGTATCGCTCCACGATTGTGCCGCCCGAGCGGCCCAATCCATGGCGTCGCTTGTACCGGGCTTGCCCTCGGGCCGCTTGCTCGGCATTGCTGCCGTTGAGCCAGGCTTGCGGTATCCTGCCGCCAGCGGTTTCGTGTCCTTGCGTTGATCTGTTCGTTCGTGCGCCTAGTTGAGTGCGTGGCTGGACGGTGTGCGGAACCGGGTGAGGCAAGGGGAGCAAGAGCTAGACATATGCGATGTTCGCCGAGCGGACGTGACGTAAGCCGGGCGCGCGCTGAGGCGGAGGAGCCCGCGGCATGACTGTCAGCGGGGGCGCAAGCGAGGCGGATCTCAAGGCGCCGGCCGCGGCCTTCGGAGGCTCGCCGTTGCTTGCCGCCATTGCTGGTGCATTCGCGCTGGGGATTTTCGCCTTCGATGCGGCGACCACGCTCGATATCGCCATCGCGGTGCTCTACGTCGTCGTCGTGCTGCTGTCCGTCAACTTCCTTCAGCGGCGCGGCGTTCTGATCGTGGCGTCGGGTTGCATGGCGCTGACCGTGCTGGCCTACGTGCTGTCGCATCCCATCGAAGCGGATACCGCGCTGGTGCGGGTCGTCATGAGCCTTTCGGCGATCGCTGCGACCGCTTTCCTCGCGTTGAAGAACCAGTCGGCCAACATGGCCGTGCTCGAGCAGGCCAGGCTTCTCGACCTTACGCACGACTCGATTTTCGTGCGCGACATGGGGGACGTCATCACCTACTGGAACCGCGGCGCCGAGGAGCTGTACGGCTGGCGGCGAGACGAGGCGGTCGGCAAGGTGTCCCATCAGCTCATGAAGACCGTCTTCCCCGGGCCGCTGGAGGGCATCACGGCGCAGTTGCTCCGCGTGGGCCGCTGGGAAGGCGAGCTTGTTCATACCAAGCGGGACGGGTCTCGCCTCACGTTGTCGAGCCGATGGTCCCTGCAGCGCGACGAGCGCGGGCGGCCGTTCGCGATCATGGAAACCAACAATGACATCACCGAACGCAACCAGGCGCAGGAGGCACTGCGCCGGACGCAGGCGGAGCTCGCGCACGTCAACCGCGTGATGACGCTCGGAGAGCTGACCGCTTCGATCGCGCACGAGGTCAACCAGCCGCTCGCCGGCATCGTCACCAACGGCGCCGCCTCCCTGCGCTGGCTCGACCGCAAGCCGCCCGAGCTCGACGAGGCGCGCGGCGCGGTGCAGAGCATGATCGACGACGGCATGCGC
>DATFVY010000160.1:0-2943 GCA_035259925.1 Burkholderiales bacterium | reverse complement strand
GCGAGCCCGCAACGGCCTTGCGGCGCCCGCCCAGCGACTTTCCCTCCCAGACGTATCGAATACCCGCTCCCAGCAAGGACCTCTCCAGCGCTTCGCGGGAAAACTGCGGGTGGCGGCGCGATGCGGGAAAAGCCCGCACGTCCACCAGGCACTCGATGGCCGCCTCTTGCAGCAGGCCGACGAACTCCTTGATCGCGCGATTGCCGTGCCCGATGGTGTAGACCGTCATCAGAGGTCCGACCGCCGGATGGCGCAAACCGTTCCGCCCGGGTAACCTGTGCGAGACGGCGGCAGCCGGCATCCGGCGTATTCGTCGTCCTCAGGAAGGAGGCGGGACATGGAAGTAGGCGGCATTTTGGGTCTGCTGATACTGATCGCCGATGTGTGGGCCATCGTCAACATCGCGCAGAGCGGGGCGACGACCGGCAAGAAAGTGCTGTGGATCGTCCTCGTGCTGGTGCTGCCGGTGCTGGGCCTGATCCTCTGGTTCCTGCTCGGCCCGCGCACCGGCAGGGCATAGGAATGAACGAGGGGGTACTCCCCTCGTGCACCCCTGTTCCAGCGATAGAGGACGGAAGGAATGAGGGGATACCCCTTATAGTCCCCTACCCAGCGGGCTGCCGGGCTTGAAGCCGAGCACCTGCTGGGCGCTCGCGGAATTCGCCGCCACCTCGACCAGGCCGAGGCTGTTCTCGTACCAGAACAGCTCCCCCGCCTTGACCTCGGAAAATACCCGCGCGTAGCGGATCGCGCGCCCGTCGACGGTCAGGCTGCGGTTGCGCGGCACGTTGCCGGCACGCAATCCCGTGACGAGATTGCCGAAATGGTCAACATAAACGATCTCTCCCAGATCGTCGGCGCCGAAGGTGACGGCAAGCGCGGCCTTCTTCAACTTTGCCGTCTTGCGGTCGCCACGCGCAAGCATCGCCGCGACCGGCGCGAACAGGTCGCGGCCGTGAAAGGAGGCGGAAAGGCTGTCGGGCCGCCAGCCGATGCTGAACACGTCGCATTTCTTCGCGCGCGCCGCCGCCACCGAAAGGAGGCCATTGTCGGGCCCAACGAGCCAGCGCCTGTCAGCCAGCACCGCCACCGGCTCCCGCGCGCCGCCCACCCCGGGGTCCACTACCGCCAGCGTGACGCTGTCCTTCGGAACGCGAGCTGCCAGGGCCGCGAGCAGATGAGCCCCGGCCTTGACGTTGAAATCCGGCGCGTCGTGCAGCAGGTCGATAACCGGCACCTTCGGCGCGCGGCTATGCAGCACCGCCTTCACCTGCCCGACGTAGATGTCCGCCGCGCCGAAGTCAGTGAAGAGGAAGATCACGCGGGGATTGTAATAGGAAAGAAAAAAGCCGGCGTTCAGCCGGCTTTGAAAGTGTGGTTGTCGCTGGTCAGGCGGCCTTCGCTGCCGCTTTCTCCTTCGCCCCCCTACGGGCCCCCTCCTTGTCCGTTGCGGCCTTCGCGTCCTTGCCGCCCGGCGCCGCGGCAGCGGCCTGTTCGGGCCGGTCCATCAACTCCACGTACGCCATGGGCGCCGCATCGCCCTTGCGAAATCCGTAGCGCAGGATGCGCAGGTAGCCGCCGTTGCGCTTGGCGTAGCGCGGCCCCAGCTCGTCGAATACCTTCCCCACGACCTCGCGGTCGCGCAGCCGGTTGAACGCGAGCCGCCGGTTGGCGAGCGAAGGCTTCTTGCCGAGCGTGATGATGGGCTCGACCACGCGCCGCAGCTCCTTCGCCTTGGGCAGCGTGGTCTGGATCGCCTCGTGCTTGAGCAGCGAATTCGCCATGTTGCGGAACATCGCAAGGCGATGGCTGCTGGTACGGTTGAGCTTGCGCAGCCCGTGACGATGGCGCATGAGTCCTCCCCTATCCCTGGATTTTTTCCAGTCCCGCGGGCGGCCAGTTCTCGAGCTTCATGCCGAGCGTCAGGCCGCGCGAGGCGAGCACTTCCTTGATCTCGTTGAGCGACTTGCGCCCGAGGTTCGGCGTCTTCAGAAGCTCGGTCTCGCTGCGCTGGATCAGGTCCCCGATGTAGTAGATGTTCTCGGCCTTGAGGCAGTTCGCCGAGCGCACGGTGAGCTCGAGGTCGTCCACCGGCCGCAGCAGGACCGGGTCGATCTGCGTCGCCTTCCTCTCCTCGACCTGGGTCGGCAGGCCCTTCAGGTCGGCGAACACGGTGAGCTGCTCGACCAGTATGCGGGCGGCGTAGCGCACCGCTTCCTCCGGGTCGATCGCGCCGTTGGTCTCGACATCGATCACCAGCTTGTCGAGGTCGGTGCGCTGCTCGACGCGCGCAGCTTCAACGGCGTAGCTGACGCGCCGCACCGGGCTGAACGAGGCATCGAGCAGGATGGAGCCGACGCTGCGGCCCTCCTCGGCGGAGGTGCGGCGGGTCGTCGCCGCGATGTAGCCGCGCCCCTGCTCGATCTTGATCTGCATGTCGAGCTTGCCGCCGGAGGCAAGATGCGCGATGACGTGGTCCGGGTTGACGATCTCCACGTCGTGCATCGGCTCGATATCGCCCGCAGTCACCGCGCCCTCGCCGGACTTCTTGAGCGATAGCAGCGCCTCCTCGCGGTTGTGCATCTTGAGGACGACGCCCTTCAAGTTGAGCAGGATGTCCACGACGTCTTCCTGCACGCCGTCGATGGTGGAGTACTCGTGCAGCACGCCGCTGATCTTGACCTCGGTGGGGGCATAGCCCGGCATCGAGGACAGCAGCGTCCTGCGGAGCGCATTGCCCAGCGTGTGCCCGTAGCCGCGCTCGAACGGCTCCATGGTGAGCTTGGCGTGGTACGGCGAGAAATTCTGGACGTCGATGATGCGCGGCTTGAGAAAGGCGGTGCTTGCCATGGTTCGGATACCTCTTCGCGACGATTATTTCGAGTAGAGCTCGACGACGAGCGACTCGTTGATGGTTGAGGGCAGCTCGGTGCGCTGCGGCCG
>DATFVY010000159.1:0-3933 GCA_035259925.1 Burkholderiales bacterium | reverse complement strand
TCGAACAGGATGAACAGGATCGCGACCAGGTAGTAGCGCACGTCGAACTTCATGCGCGCATCCTCGAAGGCCTCGAAGCCGCACTCGTAGGGCGACAGCTTCTCGGGGTCGGGCCGGTGCACGCCCAGCAGGCGGCTGACGCCGCTGCCGAGCACCACCGGCGCAACCCCGACGGCGATGCCCACCAGTATGAACATCAGGATGGGAAAGTAGTTCTCTAGCATCAATATTGGTGCCGACGGTGAGATTCGAACTCACACGGCTTGCGCCGCCACCCCCTCAAGATGGTGTGTCTGCCAATTCCACCACGTCGGCCATAAAAAACAGTGATGAGTGACGACTGACGAGTCGAAAACCGTCCGCCACCCTCTCTACTTCGGTACATCTCCCGCCTTCGACGCTGGGTCGGCGGCGGGCGCGGACTTCGCCGGTGCCGCCGGCGCCGCCGGCGCGTCCGAGGGAATCTGCGCCGGCAGCGATTTCTCCTGCACCGGCTTCGTCATGACGCCCTTGCTCTCGGTTTTCCTGGTCGAAAAATAGGTGAGCCCGAGGCTGGTCACGAAGAACACGACCGCGAGGATCGCCGTGGTGCGGCTCAGGAAGTTCGCCGACCCCGCCGAGCCGAACACGCTGCCCGAAGCGCCGCTGCCGAAGGCGGCGCCGACATCGGCGCCCTTGCCGTGCTGCAGCAGCACCAGGCCCACCAGGGCCAGCGCCGCCAATACATGTACGACCAATAGCAGAGTTTCCATTTAGATCCTGATCGTTTCCTGGGCGCCCTGCGCGGCGCGGCAGATCGCCACGAATTCATCCGGGACCAGGGATGCGCCCCCGATCAGCCCGCCATCCACGTCCGGCATCGCGAACAGCTGCGCCGCGTTGCCCGCCTTGACGCTTCCCCCGTAGAGGATCAACAACCCTTCCGCCAGCCTGCGGTCGGAGCCAGCGATGCGCCCGCGAATAAAAGCGTGCGCCGCCTGCGCCTGCTGCGGGGCCGCCGTTTTCCCGGTGCCGATCGCCCATACCGGCTCATAGGCAATGACCCCCCGGCCCAGCGCCTCCAGCCCGCAATGCTGCACGACCGCATCGAGCTGGCGCGCGATCACCGATTCCGTCATCCCCGTCTCGCGCTCGGCGAGCTGCTCGCCCACGCACAGGATCGGCGTCAGGCCGTGCTTCACCGCCTGCGCATACTTCAGCGCGACGGTGTCGTCGCTATCGCCGAACACGGTGCGGCGCTCCGAGTGGCCGACGATCACGTAGCGGCACCCGCAATCGGCCAGCATTGCGCCCGATACACCCCCGGTATAAGCGCCGTCCTCGAACTGGCAGAGGTCCTGGGCGCCCAGCGCCACGTTGCCGCCGCGCAGGGCGGGCGCGAGCGTGGCCAGGTGCGGAAAGGGGGCGCAGACCACGTAGCGGGCCCGGCCCAGGATGGCTAGCGGCGGCAGGATGGCCCTGAGCAACGCCTGGCTGGAGGCCAGGCTGCCGTTCATCTTCCAGTTAGCCGCTACCAGCTTGCCGCGCATGACCGCCAGGCCCACCTAAACCATTGAATTTTACAGGCTAGCGCCGGCGCGGGCAAACCAATGCGCGCCGGCTGCTGCAGCGCAGCGCCCTGAATTGAAAAAGAAAACGCCGGGCGCGCACCCGGCGTTTTCCTGGCGGGTCGGAAGGGACGTGCGGGCTAGCCGAAGCGCCCCGTTATGTAGTCTTCCGTCTGCTTGTGCTTTGGCTTGATGAAGATCGTGTCCGTTTCGTCGAACTCGATGAGCTCGCCGAGATACATGTAGGCGGTGTAATCGGAAACGCGGGCCGCCTGCTGCATGTTGTGGGTGACGATGACGATCGTGAAATCGCGCTTGAGCTCGTGCAGCAGCTCTTCGATCTTCGCCGTCGAGATCGGGTCGAGCGCGGACGTCGGCTCATCGAGCAGGATCACCTGGGGCTTCACCGCAATGCCGCGGGCGATGCACAGGCGCTGCTGTTGCCCGCCGGAAAGGCTCATCCCGCTTTGGCCGAGAATGTTCTTGACCTCGTTCCACAGCGCCGCGCGCTGCAGCGCCCATTCCACGCGCTCGTCCATCTGCCCCTTGCCGAGCTTCTCGTGCAGGCTCACGCCGAAAGCGACGTTGTCGTAGATGGACATCGGAAATGGCGTCGGCTTCTGGAAGACCATGCCGACCTTGGCGCGCAGGGACGTGGCGTCGACGCCCTTGCCGAGGATGTTCCTGCCCTGGAGCAGCAGGTCGCCCTCGGCCCGCTGCTCGGGATAGAGCTCGAACATGCGGTTGAAGCAGCGCAGGAACGTGGACTTGCCGCATCCCGAGGGCCCGATGAAGGCGGTGATGCAGTTCTCGCGGATATCGACGTTGATGTTCTTGAGCGCGTGGAAAGCCCCGTAGTAGAAGTTGAAGTTGCGCGCCGAGATCTGGACCGGCTTCTCGGCCGGGGAGCTCTCCACGGGCTTCGCGGCATGCCTTTCGTTGACGACTGCGCCCAGGTTCGACATTACTTCTTCTCCTCGCGGAACAGCGCGCGCGCAAGTACGTTAATCACGAGAACACCGAGTGTGATCAGGAAAACCCCGGCCCATGCCAGCTTCTGCCAATCGGCGAACGGGCTCATGGCGAACTTGAATATCGTGACCGGCAGGTTGGCCATCGGGGCGCCCAGGTCGAGCGACCAGAACTGGTTGGAAAGCGCCGTGAACAGCAGCGGCGCAGTCTCGCCCGCTATGCGCGCGACGGCGAGGAGCACCCCTGTCAGCACCCCTGCGCGCGCCGCGCGCAGGGTTACGGAGCCGACCACGCGCCACTTCGGCGCACCCAGCGCGAACGCCGCTTCGCGCAGGCTGTTCGGCACCAGGATCAGCATGTTCTCGGTGGTGCGCACGACCACGGGGATAACGATCAGGGCGAGCGCCAGCACGCCGGCAAACCCTGAGAATCCGCCGGTCCTCGCCACCACCAGGGCGTAGATGAAGAGGCCAAGCACGATCGAAGGGGCCGACAGCAGGATGTCGTTGATCAGCCGCGTCGTGGAGCCGAGCCAGTCACGCTGCCCGAACTCCGCCAGGTAGATCCCGGCGAGTATCCCGATCGGCGTCCCGATGCCCATCGCGAGCGACACCATGATCAGGCTGCCGACGATCGCGTTGAGCAAGCCGCCCTCGCTTCCCGGAGGGGGCGTCATCTTGGTAAACAGCGACATCGAGACGCCGTCGATGCCGAGACGCAGCACGTCGAACAATATCCAGGCGAGCCAGAAGATGCCGAAGGCCATGGCGGCCAGCGACAGCCCCAGCGCGATGCGGTTGACCCATTTTCTGCGCGTGACGAGGGTCATGGCCTAGCCCACCGGCGCGCCTTCGTTGATCTTGAGCTTGGCCAGCAGCCACTTGGAGAACGCCAGCACCAGGAAGGTGATGAAGAACAGAATCAGCCCCAGCTCCATCAGCGCCGCAGTGTGCAGGCCCGGGTTCGCCTCGGAGAACTCATTGGCGAGCGCGGAGGTAATGCTGTTGCCCGGCGAGAACAGCGAAACGTTGTTGAGCAGGTTGGTATTGCCGATCACGAAAGTCACCGCCATGGTCTCGCCAAGGGCGCGCCCGAGTCCGAGCATGATGCCGCCGATGACCCCGACCTTGGTGTACGGGAGGACCACGTTCCAGACAACCTCCCAGGTCGTCGCACCCACGCCATAAGCCGATTCCTTCAGCATCGCCGGCGTGACCTCGAATACGTCGCGCATGACGGCGGCAATGAACGGGATGATCATGATCGCGAGGATGATGCCCGCCGACAGCAGTCCGATGCCGAGCGGCGCACCGCTGAACAGCTTGCCGAGCAGCGGCACCTTGCCCAGCGTCGAGGCCAGGAGCGGCTGCACGTACTGGCCGAAGAGCGGCGCGAACACCAGCAATCCCCACAT
>DATFVY010000158.1:0-4389 GCA_035259925.1 Burkholderiales bacterium | reverse complement strand
AGGCCGCGCACGGCGCGGATGCATTCGGCGAAGTGCGCAGCCCCGCCGTCGCGCAGATCGTCGCGGTCCACGCTGGTGACCACCACGTACTTGAGCTTCAGCGCGGCGATAGTACGCGCCAGATTCATGGGTTCCTGCGTGTCGGGCGGCAGCGGCTTGCCGTGGGCCACGTCGCAGAAAGGACAGCGCCGCGTGCACAGGTCGCCCAGGATCATGAAGGTCGCCGTGCCCTTGCCGAAGCACTCGCCGATGTTGGGACAGCTCGCTTCCTCGCACACTGTGTGCAGGCGGTGGTCGCGCAGGATGCGCTTGATTTCCTGGAAGCGCTCGCCGTTGCCGAGGCGCACGCGGATCCAGTCGGGCTTGGCCAGCGGCGCGGCGGGCACCACCTTGATGGGGATGCGTGCCGTCTTGGCCCGCCCCTTCTGCTTTTCGCCGATCGCACTCATGCCAGCCGTTCCAGCAGGTGATGGACGAGCTGGCCGCCCAGGAGTTCCGGCCCGTCCGTGATGCCGAGATCGCGCGCCTGCGTGACCGCGAGCCCCGGGTAGCCGCACGGATCGATCACGCGGAAAGGCGAAAGGTCCATGTCGACGTTGAGCGCGAGGCCGTGATAGCAGCGGCCGTCCCGGATGCGCAGCCCCAGCGCGGCGACCTTCGCGCCGTTCACGTACACGCCCGGCGCCTCGGGGCGTCCCGCCGCCGCGACGCCATGCGCAGCGAGCAGGTCTACCACCGCATCCTCCAGCAGGCGCACCACCGAGCGCACCGCCAGGCCGCGGCGCCGCAGGTCGACCAGGGCATAGACCACGACCTGGCCGGGACCGTGATAGGTGATCTGGCCGCCGCGGTCGGTCTTGACCACCGGGATGCTGTTCGCGACGCGTGGAAGGTGCGCTGTGCGCCCGGCCACGCCCAGCGTGTAGACGGGCGGATGCTCGAGCAGCCACAGCTCGTCCGGAGTCCCCGGGCCGCGCTGAGCGGTGAATTCCTGCATCGCGCGCCAGGCGGGTTCGTAATCGACGCGACCGAGGCTGCACACGAGCACCTCGGGCGTGAGCTTGCGCGCGGTGGCGGTCGCGATCATGGCGGTTTCTGGCAAGATACCGGCAACGGTAGCACAACGACGCGGAGGAGGTGCAGGCAGCGATGAAGGTGTTGCTCAGGATGCTGGCCGTCGCGGCCGCTCTTGCGGCAGGCGTTGCCGCGGCGGCGGACGCGCCGGGAAGCTATGCCGCCGATCTCGGCCGCGTGTACGGAGGCTATCAGCGCCTGCTCGCCCTCAAGGAAGCCTGCGAAACCCGCGCTCCCGACCTGCGCGCGGCCACCGACAAGGCGTTCGCGGCGTGGCACGCGCAGCACCGCGCGCTGCTCCAGGACCTCCAGCGCCGCGTCGACGCGATGATCCGCGCCGCGTCGAAGGACAAGGACGAGTACGTGCGCAATATCGGGCAGTATGAAGGCGCGATCTTGCTGGAACGCAAGGGCTACCGCGACTTGCTGCTCGCGCTGGGAGCCGAGGACTTGCGCGGGCAGTGCCAGCGCGTGCCGGAGATGCTCAAGGGGCCCGAGGCCGACTTCTCCCGGGTTTACGCGGCGGAGTTGGAAACGATCCGCCAGCGCAAATAGGAAACCCCGATGAAGGCGGAAGCACTGGATGGCTCCCGGCGCGCTCTTGTCGCGGTGACCGTGATCTGGCTGGCGGCCTTGATCGCATCGGGCATCGCGCCGCGCGATCGCCTCACCTGGTGGATGGAAGTGGGGCCCGTGCTCATCGTCCTGCCGCTGTTGCTGGCAACAGGCCGCGCCTTTCCGTTCACGACGCTGGCGTACGTCCTGATTTGCATCCACGGGCTGATTCTCGTCCTCGGCGGGGCTTACACGTATGCGCATGTCCCGGCCGGGTTCTGGGTGCAGGAATGGCTGGGGCTCGCGCGCAACCCCTATGATCGTCTCGGGCATTTCGCGCAGGGCTTCATCCCGGCGATCGTCGCGCGCGAGATCCTGGTCCGGCGCTTTGCGCTGGTGCCGGGCAAGTTCCTGTTCTTCGTCACGCTGTGCGTCTGCCTCGCGGTCAGTGCATTCTATGAGCTCATCGAATGGTGGGCCGCGCTTGCGCTGGGACAAGGCGCGGATGAATTCCTCGGCACGCAGGGCGACCAATGGGACACGCAGTGGGACATGTTCCTCGCGCTGGTGGGAGCAACCGTCTCGCTGCTACTGTTCTCCCGCTGGCACGACAGGCAGATCGCCTCGATGCGCTGATCGTCGGTGTACAATCGCCGGACTTTCGACCGAATGGGAGAACGCGATGGGCAAAGGCGATCAACGCACGCGCCGCGGCAAGCTGTTCCGCGGCAGCTACGGCAAGACGCGTCCGGGCAGGCCGAAGAAGAAGGCGCCGCCGAAAAAACCGTGACCAGTGGCCGCCGGAGGGAGGAGCAGGTGCCCGCTTGCGGGTGCGACCCCGGAGGCGGGCTAGCGGCCGACACAGTGAGCCACATATCTACCACAGTGCTTGCGGAGGCCGCCTGTGATCTGTGACCGGCGGCGTCTGGTCACCGTTCACTGGTCACAGGTCACCGCCTTTAGAGGACCATCACTACCATCGGGTGGTCGCACAGCTCCTGGTAGAGCCCGTCGAGCTGCGCGCGCGAGGTCGCGCGGATAACGCAGGTCAGGCTCAGGTACTTCCCGCGCTTGCTCGTTTTCATCTCCATCTTCGCGCCGTCGAATTCCGGCGCGTGCTTCCTGACGACCGCGAGTATCGACTGGGCGAAGCCCGCCTGGGTATGACCGAGGATCTTGATCGGAAAATCGCAGGGGTAGGCGAGCAGTTCCGCTTCGGTGCTCATCATGCCGCTTGTCGCATCACCTTGCGCTTGAATTCCTGGAACGCCTGGTAGACCTTCCGGAACAGCGGGCCGGGCCGGCCGGTGCCCACCGCCTTGCCGTCGAGCGCGACGATCGCCTGCACTTCGCGGGTCGAGGAAGTCAACCACAGCTCGTCGGCGCTTCTGACCTCCGCTTCCGGGACCTCGCGCAGCTCGATCGGGATGCCCACCGCCGCCGCCAGCTCGAGCACGACGTCGTAGGTGATGCCGGGCAATATCAGGTGGGTTTTCGGCGGCGACAGGAGCGTCCCCCGCCGCACGACGAAGACGTTGCTGGCGGAGGCCTCGGTCAGGTAGCCGTCGCGGAACAGCACGATCTCGGCCGCCCCGGCGTCGGCCGCGGACTGTCGCAGCAGGCAGTTGCCGAGCAGCGACACCGACTTGACGTCGCACTTGAGCCAGCGGAAATCCGTGCCCGTGACGCAGGGCACCCCGCTCTCGACCAGCTCCTGCGGCGGGGTGACGAGGGGCCCCGACATCACGAAGACGGTCGGCTTCGCGTCCTTGGGAAAAGCGTGATCGCGCTTGGCCACGCCGCGCGTGACCTGCAGGTAGACCGACTGATCGTCTCCGGCATTGCGCGCGATGATGTCGCCGATGAGCCGCGTCCACTCGCCGTCGCTCAGCGGGTTGGCGAGCCGTATCGCGTCGAGGCTGCGGCCGAGGCGCTGGAGGTGCTGCGGCAGGCGGAACGGGCGCCGCGAGTAGGCGGGTATCACCTCGTAGACGCCGTCGCCGAAGATGAATCCGCGGTCGAGCACCGGCACGCGCGCCTTGTCGAGCGGCATGAACTCGCCGTTGAGATAGACCGTCTCGCTCATCTTGGGCCTCGGGCGGGCAGGGGCAGCAGAGCGGTCCAGTCTACACCCAGCCTGAGGCGGCGTCAGTGGAAGAGCAGCCGCAGCGTGTCCCAGCCGCGGCCGAGCACGCCGGCGACGGGGACCTCGTCGAGCGCAACCACCGAAACTTCGCGCAGCGGCCTGCCGTCCAGCGTGAGCCGCATCGTGCCCACGCTCTGGCCGGCACGGATCGGCGCGAGCAGCGGCTGCGTGCTCACGACGCTGGCCTTGAGATGGTCGCGCATTCCGCGCGGCAGGGCGAGGTGAAAATCGGTCAGGAAGCCCGCCCGGACCGTGTTCGAGGTCCCCTTGTACACCTCCAGCGTCGCGACCGGCTGCTTGCCGGCGAAGAGGCGCACGCCGTCGTAGGACAGGAAACCGTGGTTGAGCAGCTTCTGGCTCTCGACCGCGCGGCCGGACTCGCTCGCCGCTCCGAGCACCACCGAGATGAGCCGCCGCTCACCGCGCCGGGCGGAAGTGACGAGGCAGTAGCCGGCATTCTGGGTGTAGCCCGTCTTCATGCCGTCCACGGTGGGATCGGTCCACAGCAGGCGGTTGCGATTGGCCTGCGTGATGTTGTTGTAGCGGTACTCGCGCTGGGAGTAGAGCGGATAGTACTCGGGAAATTCGCGGATGATCGCCGCCGCGAGCAGCGC
>DATFVY010000157.1:0-2955 GCA_035259925.1 Burkholderiales bacterium | reverse complement strand
TGCGCTATTTCGACAACGCCTTCCAGCCGATCGGCATCGAGCACGTCATGGCGAGCAGCGCGCTGCCGCCCGGCTTTCCCCCGGTGCGCGTCGACGGCGAGCTCTACTGGGACGGCGGCATCTGCTCGAACACCCCGCTCGCCATGGTGCTCGACGACTATCCGCGCGTGAACACGCTGTGCTTCATGGTGGACCTGTGGAGCGCCCGCGGCGCCGAGCCGCGCTCGATCAGCCAGGCCATGAACCGGCACAAGGACATCCTCTACGCCAGCCGCTCCGAGCAGAACATCGATACCTACCTGGCGCTGCACCGCCTGCGGCGCATCATCAAGGAGCTCTACGAGAATCTCCCCACGGAGAAGCGCCGGGAGGCGAAGCTGCGCAAGCTGGCGGAGTGGGGCTGCCACACGACGATGGATATCGTGCATCTCGGCAACCAGGCCCGGGACTGGGAGCTCGCCCTCAAGGACGCAGACTTTTCACGCACGGCGTTCAACGAGCGCCGCGAGCAGGGCCATGCCGACGCGGCGCGGACACTTGAGATAGCTGCGTGGATGCAGCCGGCTGATCCTCTGGCAGGCGTGGTGGTGCACAACTTGCCGCAACCCGCCTGACGGCGGCGCGCCCGGCTACCCCTTCAGGAAATCGGGACCCCGCGCCGGCATGAGCCGCTCGCGCCGTATTTCCTGGAGCGACGATATACCCAGTAGCGCCATGTCGCGGTCGATCTCGTCCCGCAGCAGCCTGATCCCGTGGGCGACGCCGGGCACCCCGGCGAGCGCGGCCGCGCACAGGAACGGCCGGCCGAGGAAGACGAACTGCGCGCCGAGGGCGAGCGCCTTGAGCACGTCGGTGCCGCGCCGCACGCCGCTGTCCATCATCACCGTCATGTTCCCGGCGTTGGCCGCGATCGCGGGCAGCACGCGCAGGGGCGCCGCGGCGCCATCGAGCTGGCGGCCGCCGTGATTGGACACGATGACGCCGTCCACGCCGCTCTCGCGGGCGATGCGCGCATCCTCCGCGTCGAGAATGCCCTTCAGCACGAAACGCCCCTTCCACCTGCGGCGGATCAGCTCGACGTGCTTCCACGAGAGCTTGTCGCGGTGCCCTCGCTGCCGCTCGGCCGTGCGCGAGAGCAGGGGGACGCGCGGGCCCATGTTCTCGAAGTGCGGCATGCCGTGCAGGAGCAGCGTGCGCAGGAACATGCCGAACAGCCAGCGCGGACGAACGATGCCGTCCCAGGCGAGACGCAGCGTGGGACGCAGCGGCGTATCGAAGCCGCTGCGCACGTTGTTTTCGCGGTTGGCCGCGACCTGCACGTCCACCGTCAGCACGAACGTGTCGTAGCCGGCGCGCTCGCAACGCTCGACCAGCTCGGTGATGGGCCCGGTCTCGCCGGGCAGATAAGCCTGGAACCACGCGGTCGGACCTTCCTTGCGGACATCCTCTAGCTTCGTCAGCGCGGCGCCGGAGAGGATCATCGGGATATTGGCGGCAGCCGCGGCGCGGGCGAGAACGAGGTCGCCTTCGTAGGCCGCCATTGCGGTGCCGCCCATCGGCGCGATGCCGAACGGGGCGTCGTAGGTGCGGCCAAAGAGCGTGGTCTTCTGCTGGCGCGCGGAGGTGTCAACCAGCGCCTTGACGACGAAGGCAACCTCGTCCCACTGGTCCCGGTTGCCGCGCAACGCGGCGTTGGTCTCGGCGCCGCCGGTGACGTAACCGTAGATCGGGCGCGGCATGTACGAGCGCGCCGCCTCGATGAAGTCGTCCAGAGCAAGCATGCGGCGCAGCTGGCCGGGAGCCTTCGCCGCCGGGCGGAATCCCGCGCCGGGATCGACTGCTGACGTGGCGGGTTTGGCCAGTTCCGGCTTGCGCGCCGTCATGTCATTCATCACTCGTCACTCGTCACGCTTTCATGCCTTGCGGCGTCCCAGCACGGCGTCGAGCGCGAAGCGGCCGGCTCCGGCCACGTAGAGCACCAGGAATCCGCCGATGATCGCGAGGTTTTTGAAGAACTGGCTCTCCTGCAGACGGCGCGCCGCCGCGTCGGTGAAATCCCAGTAACGGTGCGAAATGCCGGTCGCGACGATCACGAAGAGGATCATCAGCAGCGACGCGTAGCGTGTCTTGAGCCCGGTGACGATCAGGATGCCGCCCACGAATTCGACGGTCGCGCCGACCACCGCCCAGAACGACGAGGCGGGAACCCCGCGCCCCGCGAGGCTGGCGGCGAAGGCGCCGAGGGCCATGAGCTTCTGGAACCCGCTCTTGACGAAGATCACGCCAAGCGCGAGCCGCCCCATCAGCAGGATCAGGTCATCGCTTTTTGCCGACGTTCCAGGCTGGTCTGCCATTGCATCCTCCTCTGGTTTTATTGGGAACCGGGCGCGACCCGGAGACTGGAACGCGCGCGTTCCGCTCAAATCGACCCGCTGATTTCGATGTGGCTGTCGCTTTCCCACGTGGGCGTCACCGTGCGGGACCGATTACCGTCCTTCTGCGCGGGGCGCTCGCCGGGGGAGACCTGCGGCGTCGTCGCACAGGATGCCAGCAACGCCAAACCGGCCAGGATTGTCGCGATCCGCATCATGCGCTTGGCCTGCTCCGTCAGTCGTCACTTCTTACGCTTTGGGTGCAACGGTGAGTCCACGCACGCCGTTCTTCTCGATCAATTTTGCCACGAGGCCCGACGCCTTGACGTCCTCGACGAACTCACGCAGGTAGGCCGCCGCGGCGTCGCGTCCCTTGGGGTTGCCGATGGCCTGCTGGACGGCGGTAAAGCGGCCGTCGAGGATGCGCGACCCGGGAAGCTTGTCGCGGTCCGTCGTGAGGCGCGGCTTGAGGCCGGCGAGGGCGTCCAGCTTTTCGTCCACGAAGCGCTTGAACGCGTTGTCGGGCCCTTTTTCCGTTGTCAGCCTGGCGTGCTTGAGATTGCGGCTGAGCCACAGCTCGTAC
>DATFVY010000156.1:0-12333 GCA_035259925.1 Burkholderiales bacterium | reverse complement strand
CACGGCACATGGATTCAGCCTCGGGCAGCCGGCGCAGCGCATTGAGGACGATTGCGAGGTTGACGTAGGACGCGGCGTAGCCGGGATTGCAGGCGATGCTCGCGCGATGGGCGTGCTCCGCTTCCGCGAAGCGGCCGAGCTTGCTCAACGCGAGCCCCAGGTTCGTGTGCCCCTCGGCGCTCCGGGGCTCGAGCTGTGTGGCGCGGAAATAGAGCGAGCAGGCTTCCTCGTCCCGGTTCTGTTCCTCGAGCGCCTTGCCGAGATTGAACCAACCCAGCGCGAACCGCGGGTGCCGTTCGACCAGTCGGCGCAGCACCCCTTCGGCCTCCGCCGCCTTGCCCATCAGGCCGAGGCAGTTGCCGATACCGAGCTGAAGCGCCGGCTCGTCAGGCGCTTGACGCGCCGCGCGCTCGAATGCCGCGAGCGCTTCCGGCAGATGCCCCAGCCCGACGTAGCCGTATGCCAGGTGGGCGTGATAGGCGGATTGGTCGGGCGCGAGCGCCACCGCCTGCCTCAGAAACGCGACTGCCCCGGCGTGATCACCGGATTGCAGCGCGATGGCCCCGCGCAGATTCAGCGCCTCGGGATCGCGCGGCGCCAGTTTCAGCGCGCGCTCGCAGGCCTCACGTGCCTGGTCGAACTGCCCCTGCTCGAATTGCCGCAGCCCGGATTCAAGTAGCGCCGCCGCCTGCTGCCGGGCTTTTCTCGTAGACATCGGAGGAAAAATTATAGCGTCGGCCTGCTGAGGTTCACAAAGCGCTATGTGAATGTTTATAAACGTATTTCAACCGCTACGACCGCTCCCAAGCCGCGCACGCAGTCCTGATGACAAACCTCGTCTACGTTCTTGTGCAGGGGGAGCCGGCATTGGCCCCATGGCGATTCCATGGGTTGGTTTTGGGCGGGGCCGGGATTCTAAGTATAACTCATTGAATTAAAAGGGTATAGTATAGGGCGGTCGAGGCGACTCCGTACATCGGGCCTCCTGTTGCGCGTCCGCAACAAGAGCCTTGAAAAAGCGAGAAAAAATCGCATTCCTGTTGCTCCGGCACCGCTCAGGAAGGCACTATAGCCGCAGCCTCCCCTCACAAGGGGGGTTGGAGTCGGGGCTGTCGCAAACACGTGATGCGATCACTCCGACGTTAGCCAATTTCAAAGGAGGTTCAGCATGAACAAGAAAGTAATGGCACTAGCCGTCGCAGGTGCCTTGGCTGCGCCGGCAGCGGCGCTCGCCCAGGTGCAGATCGGCGGCGGGATCACGCTGTTGTATTTCCAGCACGATCCGGACAATTCTACCTCCGGACAAAGCAGCGACGTGATGCAGTCGTCCGAGTCCGAGATCAGAATCAACGGCTCGGAAAAACTGGGCGGCGGCCTGGAGGTCTGGTTCCAGTGCGCAAGCTCGATCGACGGCATCATCGGTGGGAACACTGCCACGACCGCCGGCTGGTGCACGCGCAACAGCGCGATCGGTTTCAGGGGCGACTTCGGCAACGTCTTCTTTGGCAACTGGGACACGCCGTTGAAGCTGATACAGAACCGGGTCCGCGGCTGGTTCAGCGGGACGAATGCGCTGGTGGGCGGTGGCTATACCCTGTTGGCGGGAAGCTCGGCCAGCGGTGTTGGCAACGGTACCGGCGGAAGTGCGAACGCCAGCTTCTATCGTCGTCAGGCGAATACCGTCAATTACGCGTCCCCGAATTGGGGTGGATTCTCGTTGGCGGCTGCGTTCTCGGCAGCAAACGAGACCGCTACACTCGCCGAGTCGAGCCCCTTGAACCCGCGTTTGATGGGTCTCAACGGGGTGTTCGCGACCGGTCCGTTCTGGGTAGGCGTGGGCTACGAGAAGCATGATGACTACAACCCGGGTTCTCAGGCGGCGTATACCGGCGGCAGCGATGACAACATAACGATCGGTGTGGGCTTCACGTTCGCTCGAGTCCTCAATCTGAGGGCTACCTACAGCAAGAGCAACTACGAGACCGCTGCGGGCGGCGAGTCCGAGGTAACGGGGTTTGGCGCCTATGTGGACTGGAATATTTCAGGGCCGCATGCGCTGCACTTCGCGTTTATCACGGTGGATGACGTCGAGGGAAGTGGCGGGGCCGTCAACGGGTACAGAGCCCCGGGGGCTGCCACGGGCGCCGATGTGTTTACGGTCGCTTACGGCTATAACTTCTCCAAGCGGACGGAAGTCTACGTCGCCTATAACGAGATGAAGAACGACAGTAATGCAAACTTCAGCCAGGGCGTCGTTGCTGCCTCGTTGGGCGGCAAGCAGACATCCATCGGCATAGGTCTCAAGCACAGCTTCTAATACGTCGTAACAACAGCATTGAAACGGGCACCTCGGGTGCCCGTTTTTTTTTGTTTGTCTGACGGTGGGCCCGCGAATTCCGTACGCGCACGACAACACGGCGGCGAAATTCCGGGTTTCCAAGCGGCGGCTGAGCGCGTACATTGGGCAGCCCCGGGCCCGGTAAGCTGCCGCGGCCGGAGGCCCGCGTAACTGATGAGAGCACCGCCGTGTCACAGAATAGTGCTTTTGGCTGGCGCGAACGCGCCTTGACGCTCAGGCAGGAGGGCAAGCTGGGCGAGGCGGTTGACGCGTGCCGCCGCGCACTGAAGGAAGCGCCCGCGGACGCGCAGGCGCTCAGCGAGCTGGCCCATGCACTGCGGCTGCAGGGAAGCCTGGAGGAAGCGCGCAGCGCGGCCAGCAGGGCCGTTGAAATCGCGCCGGGACTGGCGAGCGCGTGGTTCAATCTCGGCGCCGTGCGGGTCGCGCAGGGTGAAACGGCCCGAGGCATCGAGTCGTACCGCAAGGCGCTCGAGCTCGATCCGAGCATGGCCGAAGCGTGGAGCAACCTCGGCGGGGCCCTCGGCGCAAGCGGGGACAAGGCGGGGGAAATCGAGGCCTACCAGCGCGCCATCAGGATCAACCCGCGGCTCGCGCCCGTTTGGAGCAATCTCGGCCACGCCTTGCGGCTGTCCGGCCAGATCCGGGAAGCCGTCGCGGCGTGCCGCAAGGCGGTGCAGGTCGATCCCGCGTTCGCGCCGGCGTGGATCAACCTGGGAACCGCGCTGGTTGATAGCGGCGAGCACGAGGCGGCCATCACGGCCTGCGAGTCGGCGTTGCGCCTCCAGCCCGGTCTGGCCCAGTCGTGGGGCGCGCTGGGGGGCGCCTTGCACGCGGCGCGGCGCCTCGAGGAGGCGTTGCAGGCTCACCGGCGGGCCGTGGAGCTGCAGCCCGATAACGCGACCTTCCAGTTCAATCTTGGCGTGACGCTGCAGCATTGCGGCCGGAGCGCTGAGGCGATCCCGCCATTGCGGCGCGCGCTGGAGGTCGAACCCGTCCATGCCGAGGCGCACTTCGAGCTGGGCCTCGCGCTGCTCGTCACCGGCCAGCTGCGGGAGGGGTGGCACGAGTACGAATGGCGCTGGCGCCGGCCAGGCGTGGAGCCGAAACGGTACGATCTCCCGCTGTGGGGCGGAGACAGGTCGGAGTCGCGCCGCCTGCTGTTGTGGGGCGAGCAGGGCATCGGAGACCAGGTCATCTACGGCAGCATGATTCCCGATCTGCTTTCCTCACCGCTGCGCCTGACGCTGGAGGTCGATCGGCGGCTCGTGCCCATCTATCGGAGGTCGTTTCCCCAGGTGAGCGTGGTTCCGCGGCCGGCGTCCCCCGCCGCTGCGGGTCCGGGGGCCCACGATTGGCAGGCGCCCCTGGCGAGCCTGGGCGGCTGGCTGCGGCCTTCCTTCGAAAGCTTCCCGGGCCGGGCCTTTCTCGAGCCCGACCCGGCGCGCGTGAGCGAGTACCGACGCCGGCTCGCCGGCGGGCGGAAGGCGGTCGTCGGCGTCTCGTGGCGCAGCGCGAACCAGGAGCTCGGCTCGTTCAAGAGCACCCGGCTGGGCGATTGGGCCGGGATCGTGGGACTCCCGGGAATCCTTCCGGTCGATCTTCAGTACGGCGATACGGCATCCGAGCGGGAATCGCTGGAGCGCGAGGCGCGCGTGCGAATCGAGCACCTGCCGGACCTCGACCTCACGGAAGATCTCGACGCCCTTGCTGCGCTGTGCGCCGCCTGCGATCTCGTGATCACCGTGAGCAACGTGACGGCCCATATCGCGGGCGCGATCGGCCGACCCGTATGGCTGATCGCGCCCAAGGGAAACGGCAGGTTTTGGTACTGGTTCACAGGACGCGGTGATAGCCCCTGGTACCGCTCGATGCGGGTGTTTTCCCAGCACACGCCCGGCAGCTGGGGTCAAGTGCTCGAATCTGTCGAGGAACAACTCGCCACGTTCACAAAACCCCGATGAGGGGCAAGAGGCTCCAGATACATCTGCTTCTGTCTATCAAGCTTGGGAAGTGAATGGATGCAGATCCCATTATTTTGCCTATGGATCACCTGAGTCTAGGCGGCCCACGCCGATCTCCATAAAATGTGGGACCGGCAACAAGCCGCCAGCCGGCGCGGTATTGCCCCATGCGCACTCCGCGCCTGGCCTCGTTGTGCTGGCTGGCGGCTGAACTGAACCTGGCCATGCCAGAAGCCCACGAAACCCCTCGCAACGTCCACGAGAGCCTGGAGCGTGTGACCGAGCTGCTGCACAAGCACGAGGTCGTGGAAAACCTCGTCCATCGCAGCGAGGGCCCGCGCCAGGAGCTCGTCGAGACGCTCGTGCACCGCATGCACCTGGTGGAGCTGCGGAGGCACCTGGATGAGCTGCATCCGGCTGACGTCGCCTACGTGCTCGAGGCGCTCCCCCTCGCGCAGCGCCGAGTCGTGTGGGACCTCGTCAAGGCCGAGCGGGAAGGGGAGATCCTGCTGGAAGTCTCGGACGCGGTGCGCCAGACGCTCATCGCGCAGATGGACGAGCAGGAGCTGGTGGCGGCGACCGAGCGTCTTCACACCGACGAGATCGCCGACCTCGCGCCCGACTTGCCGCGAGAAGTGTTCCAGGGCGTCATCCGGTCGCTGTCGCCGGAGGAGCGCGAGCAGCTGCGCGCGGCGATGTCCTACCCCGAGGGCACGGTGGGCGCGCTGATGGACTTCGACGTGATCAGCATACGCGATGACGTGACGGTTGAAGTCGTGCTGCGCTACCTGCGCCGGCTGGACGAGATGCCGGATCACACCGATCAGCTGTTCGTTGTCGATGGAACGGGGCAGCTCAAGGGATTGCTGCCGATAAGCCGGCTGCTCGTGACGCGTCCGAAAACGCTGGTCACCACGGTC
Organism: Burkholderiales bacterium; assembly: GCA_035259925.1. GTDB lineage: Bacteria > Pseudomonadota > Gammaproteobacteria > Burkholderiales > SG8-41 > SG8-41. The sequence goes on along the minus strand of DATFVY010000156.1, from coordinate 7,093 downwards.
ATGCAGCCGGAATTCCTGAAGCTCCGTCCCGATGAGAGGGCGCAGGACGCGGCCAACTCGTTCGAGCGCTACGACCTGGTGTCCGCTCCCGTGGTGGACGAGCGGGGTGCGCTGATCGGCCGCGTCACGGTCAACGCGGTGGTCGACTACATACGCGAGGAAACCGCCAGCGACATGCTGTCGGCCGGGGGCCTGCGGGAGGACGAGGACCTGTTCGCCTCGGTCTGGAAAAGCGTCAAGAACCGCTGGACCTGGCTCGCGGTCAACCTCGTCACCGCGTTCATCGCCTCGCGCGTGATCGGCGTGTTCGAGCAATCCATCGCCCAGCTGGTGGCGCTGGCGGCGTTGATGCCGATCGTCGCGGGCATCAGCGGCAACTCGGGCAACCAGACCATCACCATGATCGTGCGTGCCCTGGCGCTGGGGCAGATTTCCGGCACCAGCGCGAGGAAGCTCTTCGCCAAGGAGATCGGCGTGAGCGCGCTGAACGGCCTGATCTGGGGCACAATCGTCGGCCTCTTCGCTTTCCTCATCTACCACAGCTGGCAGCTCGGCGCGGTGATGACCGGCGCGATGGCGCTGTCGCTGATGCTGGCCGCGGTCATGGGCGTGACCATCCCGCTGGTGATGCAGAAGCTCGGGCGCGACCCGGCGCTCGGCTCGAGCGTCATGATTACCGCGATCACCGATAGCGGCGGTTTCTTCATCTTCCTCGGCTTGGCCACGGTATTTCTGGTCTGAGTTCCAGGGGCTTCGTGATGGATCAGTTGGAGCAGGCCCGGCAGTTGTTTCTCGATGGGCTGTCCCTGCAGGAAAGAGGTGATCTGGAACAGGCGGAGCGCCTCTACCGCGAGGCGCTTGCGCTGGCACCCGAGCGGCCGAGTGTAATGAATAACCTGGCGACGGTCTGCCTGGCATTGGAAAAGCCCTCCGAAGCCAGGGTCTTGTGCGAGAGAGTGCTGGAGCTCAACCCGCACGATGAGACCGCACTCCTCAATCTGGGCAATTGCCATGGCAGACTGGGCTCGGCCCGCGACGCGCTGCACTGGTACGACCGGGCCCTGAGCATCAATCCCAGATACGGGGACGCGCTGAACAACCGCGGCAATGCCCTGCTGGAGCTCGGGCGCGCGGGGGAGGCGCTGGCGAGTTTCGACAGCGCGCTCGCCATCAATCCCGGCCACGCCGAGGCGCTCAACAACCGGGGCAATGCCCTGCAGGAGCTCGGACGGGCGCAGGAAGCACTCGCAAGCTACGACCTCGCCCTGGCGGCTGTGCCCGGCTACGCCGAGGCGCACTACAACCGCGGCAGGACCTTGCTGGAGCTCAAACGCGCCGCCGACGCGCTGGCAAGCTTCGACCGCGCCCTGGGCGTCAGGCCGGGCTACCTGCAGGCGCTCAGCAGTCGCGGCATTGCCCTGCTGGAGCTCGGCCGCCCGGCGCAGGCGCTGGCGAGCTTCGATCGGGCGCTGGCGCTCAAGCCTGACGACGTCGATGCCCTCAACAATCGAGGCGATGCCTTGCAGGCGATGGGCCGGCGCGAAGAGTTGATCGAGAACTACAGGGCGCTGGTGCGGGCGAGGCCGGACCACGACTATGCGCTCGGCCACTTGTTGCGCGCCCAGCTGCAGTGCTGCGACTGGACCGGCTACGAGGACACCGCCGGGCGGGTTACGCGGGCGGTGAGGGCAGACAAACGCGCCCATACGCCGTTTGATTTTCTCGTGATCTCGGATTCCGCCGACGATCAGCTGCGGTGCGCGCAGGCCTTCGTCGCCGACAAGTATCCTGCGCCTCATCCTCTATGGCGGGGGGAGCGTTACCGCCACGACAGGATACGCGTGGCGTACTTGTCAGCGGACTTTCGCAGTCACGCCGTGGCCTACCTGATAGCAGGGCTGATCGAAGCGCACGACCGCTCGCGCTTCGACGTCACCGCGATCTCGCTGAGCCCGCAGGACGATGACGAGATGACGCTGCGGTTGAGAACCGCTTTCAAGCGCTTCATCGACGTTCACGGCAAGAGCGACCAGGAGGTGGCGTTCCTGTTGCGCGAACTGGAAATCGACATCGCAGTCGATCTTCAGGGGTTCACCAAAGGCTGCCGTCCCGGGATACTGTCGCGCCGCCCCGCGCCGGTTCAGGTCAACTATCTCGGCTTTCCCGGCACCATGGGGGCGCCTTGCATGGACTACATCATCGCTGACCGGACGGTCATTCCAGCGGACCACCATTCCTGCTATGCGGAGAAGGTCGTCTACCTGCCCGAGTGCTATCAAGTCAACGACTCCAAGCGCAGGATTGCACCCTACGCTCCCAGCCGGGCAGAGGCGGGCCTGCCCGAACAGGGCTTCGTGTTCTGCTGCTTCAATAACAACCACAAGATCAATCCGCGCGTATTCGGCGTCTGGATGCGGCTGCTGAACGAGGTGGGGGGCAGCGTGCTGTGGCTGTTGGAAGACAACCAGGCCGCGGCGGGCAATCTCCGGCGCCAGGCCGAGCGTAGCGGTGTGGCGCCCGGGCGTGTAATATTCGCGCCGCGCGTGAGAATGGAAGAGCATCTGGCGCGGCACCGGCTCGCAGACCTGTTTCTGGATACGCTTCCGTACAATGCGCACGTGACCGCGAGCGATGCGTTATGGACGGGACTGCCGGTGGTCACTCATGCAGGCCATGCGTTCGCGGGGCGCGTCGCGGCGAGCCTGCTCAAGGCGGTGGGCCTGCCGGAGCTGATCACCCGATCCTGGGCGGAGTACGAGGAACTGGCGCTCGCCCTGGCGCGCGAGCCGGCGCGGCTCGCCGATGTCAGATCCCGATTGACTCAAAACCGCGTAACACACCCGCTGTTCGACACCGATCGCTGCCGCCGGAACATCGAATCGGCCTATGTCACGATGTGGGAACGGGCCCAGCGCGGCGAATCGGCTGCGAGCTTCTCTGTGCCCGGGGGATTGTGATGAGGGTCATGAATTTGCACGAGGGCCAACCAGGGTGTCCAAGAGCCTTACCGACAAGCTAGAGGCGGCGTTTCGCCGCTTTCAGGCGCAGGACCTTGCAGGCGCCGAGCGGCTGTGCGTCGAGATACTGAAGGACGCGCCGCGTAATCCGGACGCCATGCACCTGCAGGGTGTCGTGCGGCTCGCCGCTGGCCGGGTGGGAGAAGCCGTTACGCTGATCTCCGGAGCCCTGGAAGGCAAGCCGCGGGATCCGGTCGCGCTGGAGCACCTGGGCGTCGCGCGTCTCATGCTGAGAGATTACGCGATTGCCGAGCGAGTATTCAGAGAGGCGCTCACGCTCGGGGCGGCACATGGGCTGCTCTATATGCGGTTGGGCATCGCGCTGTCATCGCAGGGCAAGCTTGTGGATGCCGTGGCGGCATTGCGGGAAGCGGCCGCCCGCTCGCCCGAGGCTCCTGACGTGCATCTCAATCTCGGCAATACCCTCGCCGAGCAGGGCGCGATAGAGGAAGCGGAGGCCTGCTACGCCAGGGTGCTGGCATTGCAGCCTGATCATCCGACCGCGCACTTCAATCTCGGCAACCTGCACCGGGTCGTGGGCAGGCTGGAGGAGGCAGCAGCGTCGTTCAAGCGGATCCTGGCGGTAGCGCCGGATGATCCGGACGTCCACTGCAGTCTGGGCCTGGTATATGAGCGGCAAGGCCGCCTGGACGAAGCCGCCGCGTGCTTTCGGAAAGCAATTGCGCTCAATGCCAGTCACGTCCAGGCCCGGAACAATCTGGGCAACGTGCTGCGCACCCAGGGCCGCACCGACGAGGCGATTGCGTATTACGAGCAGGCGATTTCACTCAAACCTGACCATGCAGACGCCCACTACAACCGCGGCATTGCCTTGAACGACCTCGGGCGGCACGAGGCGGCGATCGCCAGTTATAGCAAAGCGATAGCGCTCAATGCTCTCCTTGCCGAGGCTTACGGCAGCCGCGCCGTTGCATTGGACAGCCTCAAGCGACATGAGGAGGCGCTGAGAGACCATGACAGAGCGATTGCACTCCAACCCGATGTTGCCGAGGCCCACAGCAACCGTGGGGCCGCCCTGAACGGCCTCAGGCGGTACGACGACGCAATCGCCAGTTGCGACAGGGCGATCGCACTCAATCCTCATTTTTCCAAGGCTTACAGCAACCGCGGCGCTGCCCTGAACGGCCTCAGGCGATATGACGAAGCGCTGGGCAGTTTTGACAAGGCGATTGCGCTGGATCCGGATCTGGCCGAGGCCCACAGTAATCGCGGTGTAGTCTTGAGCCGCCTCGGGCGCCATGAAGAAGCGATCGCCAGTTGTGACCGGGCGATTGCGCTCAAGCCTGATTTTGCGAGCGCGTATAACGACCGGGCTCTTGTCCTGCAGGCCCTGAAGCGGTATGACGAAGCGATCGCGAACTTTGACAAGGCGATTGCGCTCGATCCCAGATATGTGGACGCGCGCTGGAACAATGGTCTTCTCAATATTCTGCTTGGGAAATACGAAGAAGGGTGGAGGCTCTATGAGTGGAGATGGCAAAGAGACGATATCAAGCCGCTCCGCCGCAACTTCCGGCAACCCTTGTGGCTGGGCCAGGAGGACCTGGCAGGCAAGACCATCCTCCTACACGCGGAACAGGGGCTGGGAGACGCCATTCTGTCCTGCCGGTATGTACCGGCGATAGAGGCCATGGGGGCAAAGGTCATTGTCGAAGTTCCTGCCGCGCTGGTGGACCTGGTCGCCACCGCGGGCACGTCGATTCGTGCAATCCCCAGGGACGGCCGTCTCCCTGATTTCGACTTTCATTGCCCTTTGATGAGCCTGCCGCTGGCGCTCAAGACCACCTTGAATACGGTTCCCGCCAGGATTCCCTATCTTGCTGTCGACCCCGTCAGGCAACAACAATGGCAAGCGCGACTCGGCGCAAAAGCCAGGCCGAGAATCGGGTTGGTCTGGTCCGGGTCCGGAAAATACGCGGGAAGAGAGGATTTCCGCAGGGATATTTCATTTTCCGAATTTCAGCTCGTCACCCGATTCGACTACGACTATTTCTGCCTGCAGAAAGAAATACGATCATCGGATCGGGTAGCGCTGGAAGGCCGTCGCCACATCAGGATCCATGACAACGACCTCAACGACTTCAGCGATACGGCGGCATTGATATCGCAAATGGACCTCGTCATATCGGTTGATACCGCCGGCGCCCACCTGGCGGGTGCATTGGGCAAACCCCTCTGGATACTGGTCCCGGAGCCGCCCGACTTCATGTCGATGATCGAGCGGGAAGACAGTCCCTGGTATCCGACCGCCCGCTTGTTCAGGCAGCCCCGGGTTGGTGACTGGGCAAGTGTCCTGGCAAGAGTGGCGGCGGAGTTGAAAGCGGGCAGTTGGATCCGGACTGGAAGAACTTCCTGAGTTGATAGTAGGATTGTCACTGGAGCCCCTCCAGCCGTGACCGAGCACGCACATTTCATCGAGCAGCATGTGCCGCGCCTGCGGCGCTACGCGCGCGCGCTGACGGGTGACCGCAGCGCCGCAGACGATCTGGTGCAGGATACGCTGGAGCGCGCCTTGTCGCGCTTCCACCTCTGGCGCCAGGGCAGCGATCTGCGGGCGTGGCTGTTCACCATCATGCACAACATCTATGTGAACCAGATCCGCTCGCGGATGCGGCGCCAGCACGAGTCGCTCGAGACCGAGCCGCTGGCGGACGTGGCACGCGCGCATGAGCCGGATTGGCTCGAGTTACGCGACCTCGAAGCCGCCCTGGCCCGTTTGCCGGAGGAGCAGCGCGCGGTGGTGCTGTTGGTGGGCCTGGAGCAGTTCACCTACGAGGAAACCGCGCACGTGCTGGGTGTCCCGATCGGTACCGTCATGTCGCGCCTGTCGCGTGCGCGCGAGCGTCTGCGCGTGATGCTGGGTGGCGACTTCAAGGCGCCGACCCTCAAGGTGGTGAAATGAGCAAGAAGGCGGTCATAACCGAGGACGAGCTTCACGCCTACGTCGAGGGCGTGCTGCCAGCCGGGCGCGCCGCGGAGATCGAGGCGTACCTGGCGGGGCACCCCGACGAGGCTGCGCGCGTCGCGGCCTACCGCGAGCAGATCGTGGCCCTGCACCGCGAGTTCGACCCGATCGTGAACGAGCCGCTCCCGCACCGGCTTCAGCTCCCGCGCCGCCATTGGGCGCGCGTCCTGCTGCGCAGCGCGGCCGTGGTCGCGGGGTTCGCGCTGGGCGGCGTGACGGGCTGGCAGCTGCACGCCTATACCACGGAACAACGGGCCGAGGCGGCCTCGTGGCCGCGGCGCGCGGCGATCGCGCACGTCGTCTACAGCCCGGAGGTGCGCCATCCCGTCGAGGTCGGGGCAGAGCAGGAGGCCCATCTGGTGGCCTGGTTGTCGAAGCGCCTGGGCGTGCCGCTCAAGGTGCCGTACCTCGGCGCGCAGGGCTACCAGCTCGTCGGGGGGCGGCTGTTGCCGGGGGAGCGCGGTCCGGTCGCGCAGTTCATGTACCAGGACAGCAAAGGCCAGCGCCTGACGCTGTACGTCCGGACCAATGCGGACGAGAGCGGCGAAACGGCGTTTCGCTTCGCCCACGAGCACGGCGTGGGCGTGTTCTACTGGCTCGATCGCAAGCTGGGGTACGCGCTTTCCGGCGAAATCCAGAAAGAAGACCTGCTGCGCCTGGCGACGACGGTGCATCGCCAGCTTAACCCCTGACGAATCCGGACGCTGACGCGCCGGTTCGTCTCCGCGAGTTCGAACGGGCGCATGCGCCGTTCAACTCGCGGCCGCTGATTCTGCGTAGTCGTTCTGAAGCAAACAGCGCCCGAGCTGTCGGGAACTCACAAAGCAAACACAATCCAACTGGCGGCTGGCGGCTGGCGGCTGGCGGCTGGCGGCTGGCGGCTGGCGGCTGGCGGCTGGCGGCTGGCGGCTCAGGGCAGGAGCATTTCCCGCGCCATCAGCTCGGAGATCGCTTCGCGCTCGCGGATGAGATGCGCGGTCGCCCCGTCCACCATCACTTCGGCGGCGCGCGGGCGGCTGTTGTAGTTTGAGCTCATGCTCATTCCATAAGCCCCCGCGGCCATGATCGCGAGGTGCTCGCCCTGCTTGAC
>DATFVY010000155.1:0-6949 GCA_035259925.1 Burkholderiales bacterium | reverse complement strand
TCAAGAAGACCCTGCAGGACAGTTGGCGCCAGCTCAAGGAGACGCCGCTCGACCAGCTGCTCGAGGGCCGCTTCGAGAAGCTCATCGGCCATGGCAAGTTCAAGGAAGTCGAGCAGAAGTAGGCGCGGCACCCCGGCAGATTTCGATGCGCGCGTCGCGGCCCGCATCAAGAGCATCGCCAAGCCTGCGGACCGGCTGCTCGTCGGATTCTCCGGCGGCGTGGATTCGGTCGTGCTGCTCGACAGCCTGGCGCGCCTGCGCCCCTCGCTGCGATTCCGGCTGGCGGCGCTGCACGTCAATCACCAGCTGAGTCCCAACGCCGGCCGCTGGTCGACGTTCTGCAAGGCTTTCTGCCGCGAGCGTGGCGTCCCGTTCAGGAGCGTGAAGGTGCGCGTGGCGCGCGGGGACAGCACGGAAGCCGCCGCGCGAGCGGCGCGCTACGCGGCCTACGCGCGCGAGCCGGCGGACTACATCGTGCTCGCCCAGCACCAGGACGACCAGGCCGAAACCGTGCTCCTGCAATTGCTGCGCGGGGCGGGCGTGAAGGGACTCGCAGCCATGCCGCCGCTGCGCAGCCGTCAGTCGTCAGCCGTCAGTCGTCAGCCGTCACTTTCTATCCTCCGACCACTGCTCGATGCGACGCGCGCTGAAATCCTGGAGTATGCGAAAGCGCGGAGGCTGAAGTGGATCGAGGACGAGTCAAACGCGGACACGTACTTCCTGCGCAATTTCCTCAGGCACGAGGTGCTGCCGGTCATCGCCCGCCGTTTCCCCAGCTACCGCGGGACACTGGCGCGCTCCGCGCAGCACCTGGCCGAGGCCGCGCGGGTGCTCGACGAGGTCGCCGCGGCCGACTGCGCGGGGCAGATGGGGGAGGGCACGCTGTCGGTCGAAGCGCTGCGCCGGCTGCCGGCCGCGCGCGCGCGCAACCTCCTGCGCTATTTCCTGTCATGCTGCGGCGCGAGCATGCCGGGCGCCGACCGGCTCGACGAGGCGCTGCGGCAGGCGCTCACGGCGAAGGAGGACGCGCGCGTATGTGTCGGCGTCGGCGACTTCGAGCTCAGGAGGTTCGAGGGCCGGCTGCACGCGGTCCCGAAGCTGGCGGCGCCGCGGCCGAACTATGCGCGGCGCTGGCGTGGTGAAAAGAACGTGCCGCTGCCCGAGCTGGGCGGCGTGCTCACCATGGATCGGGCACGGGGCGCGGGCGTGAGCGTGGCGCGGCTGCGTGGAAAGCCCGTGACGATTCGCGCACGGCGCGGCGGCGAGCGCCTGCGACCCGATGTGCGCCGTCCGCGACGCAGCCTGAAGAACCTGCTGCAGGAAGCGCGCATACCGCCCTGGCAGCGCGAGCGGCTGCCGCTGATCTTCTGCGGCGAAGACCTGGTGTGGGCGGCGGGCATCGGCGCGGACTGTGCGTATGCCCCCGGGGCGGATGAAGCCGCGCTGCGGCCGGGGTGGAGGCCTTCCGCATAGTTTTCGCAGGGTCCGGCCCCACCATGGCACCGGGCTTCCAAGCCGGCGTGGAATTGAGTAGATTGGGGCTTCGAACAGGAGGGGCGATGAGGTGCATGAGCGCGCTCGCATGCGTGGCCGCCGCGCTGGCGCTGGCGCCGCACGCTCCCGCGCAAGCCTACCCCGAACGTCCCATCCGCATCGTCGTTGCCTTTCCGCCCGGCGGAGCCGCGGACTTCAGCGCGCGCATCCTCAGCCAGCACCTCGGTCCCGCGCTGGGTCAGACCATCGTCATCGACAACCGCGGCGGGGCGTTCGGCAACATCGCCAACGACATCACCGCCAAGGCGACGCCCGACGGCCACACGCTGCTCATCACGGCCGACGCCACGATCACCGTCAATCCCAGCGTGTACGCAAAGTTGTCGTACGACGCGCAGCGCGATCTCATGCCCGTCACGGTGCTCATCAGTTATGCCAACGTGCTCGTGGTGCATCCTGCGTTGCCGGTCAAGTCGGTGGCGGATCTCATCGCGCTCGCCAAGGCGCAACCACGCCAGTTGCGCTACGCCCACCCGGGCATAGGCAGCATCCAGCAGCTCAGCGCGGAGCTGTTCAAGCTGCGCACCGGGGCCGATTTCATCAGCGTGCCGTACAAGGGCGGCGGGCCGGCGATCGTGAGCCTGATGGGGAACGAGACCCAGCTCTCGTTCGCCACGCCGCCCTCGTGCATCCCGCACGTCAAAGGCGGCAGGCTGAAGGCGATCGCCGTGACCAGCGCCAAGCGCTTCGGCGCGCTGCCGGAGCTGCCGCCGATCGCCGACTCGGGGCTGGCCGGCTACGACGTGAACGGCTGGATTGCTCTTTTCGCGCCGTCCAGGACGCCGCGCAAGATCATCGACCGCCTGTACCAGGACAGCGCCCGGATCATGCTCATGCCCGAAACGAAGGAGCGCGTGCTCGCCGGCGGCGCGGAAAGCAACGGCATGCCGCCGGACCAGGCGCGGGAAATGGTGCGCGCAGAGACCGCGATGTGGGCCAAGGTGGTCAGGACTGCCGGCGTGAAGGTCGAGTGATATGAGCGCCACCCGCGAGCTCACGCGATTCGTCGCCAACCTCTCATATGACGCGCTGCCGGAGGAAGTGCGCGAGCGCGTCAAGGCGTTGCTCCTCGACCTCACCGGCATCATGGTGCGCGCCCGCAACGACGCGGAATCGACGCCGGCAATGATGGCCGCGGCCAGCCGGCTCGGGATGAAGGGCGGGGCGTGCACGGTGGTGGGGGATGTCGACGGCTACGCTCCGCCGGGAGCCGCGATGGTGAACGGCACGCTCGCTCACTCGCTCGATTTCGACGACACGCACGCGTCCGCCTCGCTGCACCCGAGCGCGCCCATCGTGCCGGCCGCCCTGGCAGCTGCCGAGATGACCGGCGCGGACGGCCGGGCGTTGATCGCCGCCATCGTCGCCGGCTACGAAGTGCAGATCCGCCTGAGCCTCGCGCTCGATCCGGCGGCGCATTACGACCGCGGCTTCCACCCGACCGCTACCTGCGGCGCGTTCGGTGCGGCGGCGGCGGCGGGCCGTCTGCTCGGGCTCGACGCCGCCGGTCACGCCAGCGCCTTCGGCATCGTGCTCAGCATGTCGGCGGGCTCGATGCAGTACCTCGTAAACGGTGCCTGGACCAAGCGCTCGCACGTCGGTCACGCCGCGATGTGCGGCCTGGTCGCCGCCACGCAGGCGCGCGAGGGCTACCAGGGCGCGGCCGATGCGCTGGAAGGCAAATGGGGGTTCCTGCACGCCTACGCACCCGCCGCCGACGCGAAGAAGGCGGTGGACGGCCTCGGCCGGCGCTGGGAAACGATGAAGATCGCGGTCAAGCCGTATCCGTCGTGCCGCTACGGTCACGCGCCCATCGACGGAATACTCGCGCTCGCGCGCGAGCACCGCATCAGGGCGGAGGACGTGGAGGAGGTCGTGGTCGGGGTGCCCGAGCCGGGCTGGAAGCTGATCGGCGATCCGGAGCCGGCCAAGCAATCGCCCAAGTCGGTCGTCGACGGACAGTTCTCGATGGCGTTCTGCGCTGCCGTGGCGCTGCGCAAGTGCGGATTTGCCTGGGACGACTACGCGCAGCATCTGGGCGACAGCGCGACGCTCGCGTTGTGCAAGCGGGTGAAGACGTGGGTGGATCCCAAGGTCCAGGCCAGCTTCCCGGCCGAGATGAGCGGCAGCGTGAAGATCAGGACCGCGCGCGGGTCGTTCGAGACCTACGTGCGCGTGCCCAAGGGCGAGCCGGCAAACTTTCTCACCGCGGCCGAGCTGCGCGCGAAGTTCGACACCCTGGCGGGGCCTTATCTTTCCGCGCGCCGCCGCGACGAGCTCGCTGCCGCGCTCCTCGCGCTCGAGCAGGCGAAGGACATCGGCGCGCTGCTGCGCCTCTCGCGCCCGGAGGCGGCGCCCGGCCGCCGCACTGCGGCCGCCGGGAGATCGTAAGGACGGGAGGTCGGGAGATGGAAAGAAGCTGCCTTTTCGCTCTCACGCCCTCCCGCTCTCGCGCTCTCCCGATTCGATCAGCATGACTGTTGATCGAAAGCTTGTGGGGCCGAACCGTTACCGCGAGTCCTTCGGCCGCTATCTGGAGGACTTCAAGGTCGGCGACATCTACGAGCACCGCCCGGGACGCACGATCTCGGAAGCCGACAATACCTGGTTTACGCTGTTGTCCATGAACAAGAACCCGTTGCACTTCGACGCCGCCTACGCCGCCAAGACCGAGTTCGGCCGGCCGCTGGTGGACAGTTGTCTCACGTTGTCCATCGTGACCGGCATGAGCGTGAGCGATGTAAGCCAGAAGGCGGTCGCGAACCTGGGCTGGGACAAGGTGCGGCTCACCGCGCCGGTGTTTGCCGGCGACACGATCTACGCGGAGTCCGAGGTGCTTGCGGTGCGCGAGTCGAAATCGCGCCCGACGCAAGGCATCGTCACCGTGCGCACGACGGGGAAGAAGGCCGACGGAACGCCTTTCATGAGCTTCGAGCGCTCGGTCCTCGTGCCCAAACGCGGCCACGCCGCGGACGACGGCGGTTGAAGAGGGCGGGCGCATGCTGGTGCTGAACAACGACGAGGTCGCGCGGCTGCTCACCATGCAGGATTGCATGGCGGCGCTCGAGCCGATGTACCGCGACTATGCCGAATCGCGCGCGCTGCTCTCGCCGCGCTTCGACAACATCATGCCGGCGCCTCACGAGGGCGCCTACTACGCCTTCAAGCACATGGGCGGCGGCTGGCCGGCGCAGGGCGTGCAGGCGCTGCGCATCAACTCGGACATCGTCACGCACCCCCTGATCGCCGGCAAGCCGCGCCGCGTCAAGCGGCCGCTGGCGGACGGACGCTGGGTCGGGCTCGTGCTCCTTTTCAGCACCGAGACCGGCCAGTTGCTCGCCATGTTCCCGGACGGGGTGATGCAGCGGCTGCGCGTGGGCGCGGCGAGCGGGCTCGCCCTGAAGCACCTCGCCCGCGAGGACGTCTCGACGCTCGCCCTGATCGGCACGGGCTGGCAGGCGGGCGCGCAACTGATGGCCGCGAGCGCGGTGCGGGACTTCCGCGAAGTGCGCGTCTACAGCCCGCGGCAGGCGAGCCGCGAAGCTTTCATCGCCCAGCACGGGAGCGGGAAGCTGCGGGCCGCCGATTCGGTGGAGGAATGCGTGGCAGGCGCCGACGTCGTCCTGGCGGCAACCTCGTCGATGGTGCGGGTCATCGAGCCGTCCTGGCTCAAGCCCGGCATGCATGTCGGCTGCATCAAGAACCAGGAGATCGACGGTGAGGTGCTCGACCGTTGTGATCGCGTGTTCGTGCACAACCGGCAGCAGGCGAAGCAGTTCAACAACGTGATGCCGGGGACGCCCAACGTGGACGAGGCGCGCGAGCAGGGCTGGTGGAAGGAACCGGCGCGCAGCGGACGCTACCCGGACCTGAGCGAGCTGCTGGCCGAGCGCGCCCCCGGCCGCGAGCGCGCGGACGAGATCACCTGCTTCGCGAACAATGTCGGCACCGGGCTCCAGTTCGCCGCGGCCGGCGCGCTGCTCCTGCGCAAGGCTCGCGAGCAGCGCGTGGGCCGCGAGCTCCCCGACGACTGGTTCAGCGAGGACGTTCACCCCTGAGGGTCACCTGACGTCCATGGACGACGCGCCGCATCGGTATCGCCACATCGAGGTGCGTCCGATCGCCGGCGCGCTCGGCGCCGAGGTCGGGGGCGTGGACGTCGCGCGATCGCTCACCGGCGCCGTGGTGGCCGAGATACGCCAGGCGTGGCTCGACCACCTGGTCATCTTCATGCCGGGCCAGAAACTGAGCCCGCAGTCGCAGCTCGACTTCGCGCGGCGGTTCGGCGAGCCCATGGAATACCCGCAGCTCAGGGGGCTGCCGGAGTGTCCCTTGATAACACCGGTCATCAAACTCGAGCACGAGCGGGTGAATTTCGGCGGCGTGTGGCATTCCGATACCACCTATCTCGAGCGCCCGCCGATGGCGAGCATGCTCTACGCGCTGGAAACGCCGCCGCATGGGGGCGACACGCTGTTCGCCAATCAGTACCTCGCCTACGAATCCCTGTCGGACCGGTTGAAGCGGATCCTTGCCGGCCTCGTCGGCATCAACTCTTCGACCAAGGCCGAGGTCACGCGCAGCCGGGAGGACCGGCTGCGTGCGGCAGGAGTGGAGACCAAGCCCTTGACCGGAGAGCATCCCGTCGTGAGGACGCATCCCGAGACCGGGCGCAAGGCGCTCTATGTCAACGCCGGGCACACGACCCGGTTCAAGGGCTTCACGGTGGAGGAAAGCGCCCCGCTGCTCGACTTCCTGTTCCGCCACCAGGTGAAGTCGGAGTTCACCTGCCGCTACCGCTGGGGGCCGGGCTCACTGGCGTTCTGGGACAACCGCTGCACGCAGCACTACCCGATAAACGACTATCACGGCTTCCGGCGCATCATGCACCGCGTCACGCTGGCGGGCGACGCACCCGTCTGACGCCGGCGCCGCGCGCCGGCCCGGCGCGGCAAGCGCCTGTTTTCGCGCAAGAATTTGCGCGATTCCGCTTCATCTCAAGGCCTTATCGTGGTATCCTCACCCGCTAAATTTAAGAGACGCAGAGCAGGGGATGCTGAATGGCGGTTGAGCGCACCTTATCGATCATCAAACCCGACGCCGTGGCCAAGAACGTTATCGGACAGATCAGCAGCCGCTTCGAGCAGGCGGGCCTCAAGATCGTCGCTGCGCGCATGATGTGGCTGTCGCGGCAGCAGGCCGAGGGCTTTTACGCGGTGCACAAGGAGCGCCCGTTCTTCAAGGACCTGGTGGAATTCATGACCTCGGGTCCCGTCCTGATCCAGGTGCTGGAAGGCGAGAACGCGATCAACAAGAACCGCGAGCTGATGGGCGCCACCGATCCCCGGAAAGCCGCCAAGGGCACGATCCGCGCCGATTTCGCTCGAAGCATAGA
>DATFVY010000154.1:0-4898 GCA_035259925.1 Burkholderiales bacterium | reverse complement strand
TTCACGCTCCAGGACAGCGGCGTCTCGGCGATCTTCGTCATCTTCATCTGCTCAATGTGGCCGATGCTGATCAACACGGCGTTTGGCGTCGCGTCGGTGCGGCGCGAGTGGCTCAACGTTGCGAAGACACTCGAAGTCGGTCCGTTGCGCAAGGCCTTCCGGGTGATCCTGCCCGCGGCCGCGCCCACCATCATGACGGGCATGCGCATCTCCATCGGCATCGCCTGGCTCGTGATCGTGGCGGCGGAGATGCTGGTGGGTGGCACCGGCATCGGCTACTTCGTGTGGAACGAGTGGAACAACCTGTCCATCGCCAACATCATCAGCGGCATCCTCGCGATCGGCTTGGTCGGCATGGTGCTCGACCAGCTGCTGGCGAGGTTGACGAAATTGGTTACTTTTCCGGAGTAAAGGAAGTGGCTCGTCACTCGTTACTCGTTTCCCGTCTTACGCGCCCTTCGCGTTGCATGCCTCAACGAGCGACGAGGAACGAGAAACGAACCACTTTTTCAAGATGAGTGATCCACTAATCCGCATCGAGGCCATCGCCAAGCGCTTCACGGCGCGCGATGGCGCCGTCTCCACGGTATTCGAGGACGTGCACCTCGCGATCGAGCAGGGCGAGTTCATGTGCCTGATCGGGCATTCCGGCTGCGGCAAGACCACGATCCTCAACATCCTGGCCGGGCTGGAGCCGGCGTCCGACGGCTACGTCTTCGTCGGCGGCCGCGAGATCCGCGGCCCGAGCCTCGACCGCGCCGTCATCTTCCAGAGCCATGCCCTGATGCCCTGGCTCTCGGTCGCGGGCAACATCGCGTTCGCAGTCACCTCGCGCTGGCCGGAATGGGACCGCGAGCGGGTGCGCAGCCACTGCCAGAAGTACATCGACCTGGTGAACCTCACCGGCGCCGAGAAGAAGCGGCCGGCCGAGCTGTCGGGCGGCATGAAGCAGCGCGTCGGCATCGCGCGCGCGCTGGCGATCCAGCCCAAGATGCTGCTCATGGACGAGCCGTTCTCCGCGCTCGACGCGCTCACGCGCGGCATGCTGCAGGAGGAGGTGCTGCGGATCTGCGCGGAGACCCGCCAGACCGTATTCATGATCACGCACGACGTGGACGAGGCCATCCTGCTCGCCGACAAGATCGTGCTGATGACCAACGGCCCACAGGCGAAGATTGCCGAGATCGTGGTCAACACGCTGCCGCGCACCCGCACCCGCCACACGATCCACAAGGAGCGGCACTACTACCCGATCCGCAACCACCTCGTGGATTTCCTGGTGAGCCGCTCGAAGCAATTCAACGAGGAAATGCCGGCGGACTACAACCCGAAGAACCCGCCGCTGGTGACGCCGGGGCGGGACGAGCCGCCGCCGGCTGCGTCTTCGGGCCCGGTCCGCCACGAAAGAGCTTTGGTCGTAAACCTGAGGCATTGAAGTCCGTACTGAAAGGAGAGCGCAATGAAGAAATCCGACGCACCCGAAGCACTGCTCGCCGCGGCGGGCATGGAAAGACCGATGACGCGGTCCGACGTCACTGAGATGGTCGTGATGGCCCGCCTGAAGAAGGGCCTCACCTGGGCAAAGATCGCAAAGGCGGTGGGGAGCAGCAAGGAATGGACCACCGCCGCGCTGCTCGGCCAGATGCAGATGACGAAGGAGCAGGCCGAAGCCGCCGGCAAGCTGCTCGGTCTCCCCGACTACGCCGTGCTGCTGCTGCAGCAGGTGCCGTACAAGGGGTCTCTGCCGACGGCGGTTCCGACCGATCCCCTGATCTACCGCTTCTACGAGCTGGTGAACGTCTACGGTACCACCTTCAAGGAGCTCATCCACGAGGAGTTCGGCGACGGCATCATGAGCGCCATCGACTTCAAGATGGATCTCACGCGCGAGCCCGATCCCAAGGGCGACCGGGTGAAGATCACGATGAGCGGGAAGTATCTCCAGTACAAGACGTACTAGACGCCAGCCCAATTTGCGCGGAACGAACGGCGACACCGGCGTCCGTTCGATCCCGCGCAGTTAAAGCGGCGCTGCAAGCGTCCGCCTTTAACGCCGGTTCATCCCGCGCGCCATATGGCGTCGAAACGGGAGAGGGAGCGAAGCGCTCGGGTAGAATCCGGCCATGCTCCACCCGGTCCGCGGCACCCGCGGCATGGCGGTCGCGCCGCACGCGCTGGCCTCGCAGTCGGCGCTGGACGTGCTGCGCGAGGGCGGCAATGCGCTCGAAGCCATGATCGCGGCGGCGGCAACGATCACCGTCGCCTACCCGCACATGAATTCCCTGGGCGGCGACTCGTTCTGGCTCCTGCACACGCCGTACAGCGGCGTGCGCGGCATCGACGCCTGCGGGGCGGCGGCGCAAGCGGCCTCGATCGACTGGTACCGCGAGCGCGGCATCACCCGCTCCATCCCTTTTCGCGGGGGAATTGCCGCCAACACGGTGGCCGGAACGGTCTCGGGCTGGAAGCTGGGTCACTCCGTGTCCCGCAAGTGGGGCGGACGCCTGCCGCTGAAGCGCCTGCTCGAGGACGCGATTCACTACGCGCGGGAAGGCATTGCGGTCACCGGCAGCCAGGCGGCGTCGACGGCGGCCAAGCTGAAGGAGCTCGAGGCGCAGCCCGGCTTCCGCGCGACGTTCCTGGCGGGAGGCGCCGTGCCCCCGGTGGGGAGCGTGTTCAAGCAGCCGCGCGCGGCGGAAACGCTGGAGCGCCTGGCCCGCGCCGGGCTCGACGATTTCTATCGCGGCGACCTGGCGGAATCCATGTCGCGGGATCTTGCGGCGGCGGGGAGCCCGCTCGTGCCGGCGGATCTGAAGCGCCAGCGCGCGAAGCTCGTCAAGCCGCTCGTTCTCCAGCACTCGCTCGGCGCGGTCTACAACATGCCGCCGCCGACCCAGGGTCTCCTGTCGCTGCTGATCCTCGGCATGCTCGATCAGCTCGAGATCGGCAGAACCGGCTCTTCGAGCGCTGACTACGTTCACCTGTCGGTCGAGGCAACCAAGCGCGCATTCGCGGTGCGGGATCACTGCCTGACGGATCCCGCCTACATGACGGTGGACCCGCAGGCGCTGCTCGTGCCGAAGAAGATCCGCGAGCTGGCGCAGAACGTCGACCGCGCCAGGGCCGCGCGCTGGGGTGGCGGGAAGGGGCCCGGGGACACCGTGTGGATGGGCGTCGTGGACGGCGCTGGCCGCGCGGTCTCGATGATCCAGAGCCTGTACCACGAGTTCGGCAGTGGCGTGGTGCTGGAGGAGACCGGGGTCAATTGGCAGAACCGGGGCTGCAGCTTCGCGCTGCATCCCGAGGCGCTCAACAGCCTGCGCCCGGGGAGAAAGCCGTTCCACACGCTCAACCCGGCGCTGGCGGTGCTGCGCGACGGGCGCATCCTGGTCTATGGCGCGATGGGGGGCGACGGCCAGCCGCAGACGCAGAGCGCGGTCTTCACCCGGGTCGCGGCGTTCGGCATGGACCCCCAGTCCGCGGTCGCGGCGCCGCGCTGGCTGCTCGGGCGCAACTGGGGCGAGACGCGTGACAGCCTGCGCATCGAGTCACGCTTTTCCGCGGGCGTCCCCGCAGCGCTTGGCAACTACGGGCACGAAGTCGAGGTGGTGGCCGCCTACGACGAGCTGATGGGCCACGCCGGGGCGATCGTGCGCCACCCCGATGGCGTCATGGAAGGGGGCGCGGACCCGCGCAGCGACGGTATCGTCGCTGCTTACTGAGTCAGGCGGCAACACACTATGCGCTGCACAGCGCCCCTGGTCGGAGCGATAGCATGCGGGAGCTTTCACGCACTAGTCGTCGCACTCCCTGTTATCAGTACCTGGGGAAATGGTGAGAGTCAGGCCTTCGCGGTTGCGATCTTCGACCTTCCATTGGTCGCACTGCTGTCGGTCTTCGCGGCTGGCAAAAGCCTCCTCTACAACGGCCCTCAGTGGGCCTATGTAGCCGTGTTCGCGCTAGGGGGCACGCTGATGTATTGCGTGGCGGGGGCGCTCGTCGGCCTTGCGGTTCAACGTCTGATCCGTGCCCTAAGGAATCGGGCGGGGACTGGCTGACCTGCAGGCTTCTCCCTCGCGGCCTTCCGCGTCCTGGCGGCCCGTCGTACAAGAAAAAGGGCGGCCTCGACCGCCCTTCCTGATTCCTGTTGAGTGAGTCTTACGCCGCCGGCTTGGCCGGGGCCTTGCCGCCGCGCGCGTATTTCTGGCGGAACTTCTCGACGCGGCCGCCGGTGTCGACGATCTTCTGCTTGCCCGTATAGAAAGGGTGGCACTGCGAGCACACTTCGACCTGCAGGTCGCGCGCGAGGGTCGAGCGCGTGTCCCACTTGTTGCCGCAGCTGCAGGAGACGGTGATGGTGCTGTATTGAGGGTGAATCTTCGGTTTCATGCGGCCTCCTAGCCGATGGACTCCGAGAAAGGCGCGCATTATCCGCAATTTAGCCGCGGACCGCAAGTCGCGGCCAAATTGCGGGAATTGCGTGACGAGTGACGGGTGACGACTGAGGGGTCCCGGCGAACGCCGGCGGTCATCCTTCATCCTTCTGCCTTCATCCCTTCCAACGACCCTTGCGCTATCTCAGCAAGGGTCGTTGTCCCGGCGCCCAGTTCTCCATCAGCGCGCAGCACTCGCGGATCGTGCGCTTCGCGGTTTCCGCGTCCACGAGCACGAGCCTGGAGTTGCCCCCGGCGACGTTGAGCCGGACGAAGTAGAGCTCGTCCGCGCGGGTATCCACCTTCAATCGCGTGGAGCCGGTAGCGCTGCTGCTGACTACGCGCGGGCCGGGCTGCACGTCGATGCGAAAGAACGTTCCCGGCAGCGTCGCGCCGATCATGCGGTTGTCCACGTACAGGGTCGAGTCGTCCATCTCCGCGCCGCGGAAATCGGGGCGGAAGACG
>DATFVY010000153.1:0-6768 GCA_035259925.1 Burkholderiales bacterium | reverse complement strand
CAGGTAGTCGTGGTCGAGGTCCTCGGACGACGGCGACTTGAACGACGCCACCTGGCACCCCTGCGGGTTGATGCCGGACATGACGTGCTTGATGGCGCCGTCCTTGCCCGCGGCATCCATCGCCTGGAAGATGAGCAGCAGTGCCCAGCGGTCCTGCGCGTAGAGCATGTCCTGCAGCAGGGCGAGGTGCTCGACGACCATCTGCAGGGCCGCCTTGGCGCGCGGCTTGGCCTCGTCGCCGTAGCCGCCGGTGTCGCCGGGCTTGTAATCCTTCAGGCGGAAGCCTTTGCCGTCGGTGACGCAGTAAGCCTCGTCGAGCTTGTGCGCCTTCTTGACGATCTTCTTGAGGTGCTTGTCCATCCTTCCTCCCTTTTTGCCCCGCACCGGCTCGCGGTGGGGGGATTCCGCTATCGTAGCGCGCTACGCAGCTCGGCCGCGCGGCCGGCGTCGATACGCCCGTCGCCCTCGGCGAGAACGATCGCCAGCATCCCCAGCCCGCGATAGAGCGCGCCCATCTCGCGGTCCCAGTCCTGCACCAGCGCGAGCTGGCGCCTGACGGCGGCGGCGTCGCCGCGCGAGATCGGACCGGTCAGCGCTTTCGCCGGCCCCTTGTCGAAGATCGCGTCCACGGTCTCGCGCACCATGGGCTCGAGCGCCTTGAGCGATGCCGCGCGCGGTATGCCCGCCTTCTCGTGCGCGCGCAGCGCGGCCTCGATCAGCGCGACCAGATAGTTGCAGGCGAACACGCCGCCCGCGTGATACAAGGGCTTGGCCTGGGGTGCGATGTCGAATACCTTCGCGCCGATTCTCTCGAACGCGGGCTTGAGCACCATGAGCGCCTGGGCGTCGCCCTCGGCAGCGCAGAAAGTCCCGGGGAAGGATTGCACCGCCGCCTCGGCATCGGTGAAGGTCTTGATCGGGTGCACGCTCGCGACGCGCGCGCCCTGCTCGCGCACCGGGGCGAGCGCGCTCGCGGGCGTCGCCCCGCTCACGTGGAATACGATGTCGTCCGGCGTGATCCTGCCGGAAGCGGCGAGCGTCGCGCAGCTGGGAACGATCGCATCGTCGCGCGTGGCGATCATCCACACGTCGGCGCCGCGCATTTCCTCGAGGTCCCCGACGGGCTGGCCGGCGCCGATGAATTTCACACCCTGGGCCGCGCTCTCGCGCGAGCGCGTCAGCACGTCCTGGATATCGAAAACGCCGGCACGCGCCCACAGCCTGCCGCAGGCGCGCCCCACGCGCCCCGAGCCGATGATATTCAGCGTCTTTACACCGCGGCCTCGCGCCACCGGTCGCCGCCCCGCGGGTCAGTGGATCTGGAGCAGCTGGCGCACCAGCGTCCGCCATTCCTTGGCGAGCGTGGCCCGCGGCCGCTTCGCGCCCGCCCGGTAGTACCAATAGTCGGCGTTCACGATATCGCCCTCCTTGCGATGGAGGAAGGCGTGCACCCGCGCCGCGGCCCGGCCGTCCTGGGCGGCGACGATCTCGTGCGCCCGTTTCCAGTTGCCCCGACCGGCATGCCACAACGCGCGCAGCGGCACGGCGACTCCCCGCGGGGGCCTTTCCGCCCGGAGCGAAGCCTGGAATTCACGCAGGTCCATACGAAAGGTCATTCTAGTCCTTCCCCGCGCGTCGTTGTCAGCACTTCGCAAGGGACCGGCGTTATAGTTCGGGCATGACATCGCGGCGCGAATTCCTGCGCGCGACGGCCGGCCTTGCGGCGGCGGCAACACCTTTGCCGCGCCTCTTCGCGCAGCCGCGCTTCGGCTCCGATCCGTTCACCCTGGGCGTCGCCTCCGGCTATCCCGCCGCCGAGGGCGTCGTGCTGTGGACGCGCCTCGCCCCCGATCCGCTCGCCGGCGGAGGCGCGCCGCGCGCTGCGATCAAGGTGGGATGGGAGGTCGCCACCGACGACGCGTTCCGCAACATCGTGCGCCAGGGCACGGAGACCGCTGCCCCGCAATGGGGCCACTCGGTTCACGCGGAAGTCGCGGGGCTGGAGCCCGCGCGCCACTACTTCTATCGCTTTCATGCCGGCGGCGCGGTGAGCGCCGTGGGACGCACGCGTACTGCGCCCGCGCCCGGCGCCGCCCTGGATCGCCTGCGCTTCGCCTATGCCTCGTGCCAGCATTACGAGCAAGGCTGGTATTGCGCCTACCGGCGCATGGCGGCCGAGGACCTCGATCTCGTCATCCATCTCGGCGACTACATCTACGAGTCCTCGTGGGGCCGCAATCACGTGCGCAAGCACGATACGGGCGCGGATGAGCCGATCACGCTGGAGGAGTACCGCAACCGCCACGCGCTCTACAAAAGCGATCCCGATCTGCGCGCGGCGCATGCGGCGTTCCCCTGGCTCGTCACCTGGGACGATCACGAGGTGGACAACGACTACGCCGCGGATCACTCGCAGGACCGCGACCTGCCGGCGGCGTTCCGGCGCCGCCGCATTGCCGCCTACCAGGCCTACTACGAGCACATGCCGCTGCCGCATCGGATGCGGCCCACGGAAAGCGGGATGAGGATCTACACGCACGCCGACTTCGGCGCGCTGGCCCGGTTCCACGTGCTCGACGACCGCCAGTACCGCTCGCCTCAGGCTTGCCCGCGACCCGGGCGCGGCGGATCGAACGTGGTGCGGACCCTGGATTGCCCGGAGCTGCCCGATCCGGCGCGCACCATGCTTGGCTCCGCGCAGGAAAGCTGGCTCGACGAGGGGCTCGCGCGCTCGGCGGCGCGCTGGAACGTGATCGCCCAGCAGACACTGATGACCCGGATCGATCGCACCCCCGGCCCCGGGCAATCGTTCTGGACCGACGGCTGGGACGGTTACCCGGCCGCCCGCGCCAGGCTGCTCAAGTCCCTTTCGCACCCGCAAGTGGCGAATCCGGTGGTGATCGGAGGTGACGTGCACACCTTCGTCGTCGCCGATCTCAAGGCCGACTACGACGATCCCGGGGCTCCGGTGCTGGCGACCGAGTTCACCGGCACCTCGATCACCTCGCAGGGGCCCGGGCCAAAGGTAGTCGAGGCCTGGCGCGCGGAAAACCCCAACGTGCGGTTCGGCAACGGCACGGTGCGCGGCTACACCACGATCGAGCTTTCCCCGGGCCGCTGCACGGCGCGGCTGCGCACCGTCAAGAGCGTGGCCAACCCGGACTCCCCGGTGTCCACACTGGCGAGCTTCGTCGTCGAAGACGGTCGACCCGGCGCGCAGCGCGCCGACTAGCCTCCGGCCGGCGCGTGGTGCGCGTGATCCGTTTCCGGATCCTCGCAAGCTTCGCCTTCGCCGGCATGAGAGTGGGGCAGCAACGCGCCCGGGATGCGCTGCTTGTCGAGTCCGCCGCGCTCCAGCCAGCGGTGCGTCTGCGCGGCTGCCTGCTCGATCATCTCTCCGGCATGCGAGAAATCGTAGGGCGACCACGACAACGGGCACAGCGGCGGCACGGTGATTATCTCCACCTGTCCGCGGCAGCGCTCGAGGTCCATCACCAGCTGGTGCGCGATCAGCAGCGTGATCGCATGCAGGGCGCTTGCAATCGCATCGCGAGGCGGCGCCTTGAGCGAACAGGCGTATCCCGTGGGCAGCACTATCACGCGCTTCACCCCGAGTTCGACCGCGACGCTGATGGGCGTGTTGCTGGCAACAGCACCATCGATCAGGTGCCGCTCGCCGATGCGCACCGGCGGGAATGCCGCGGGAATCGCGCAACTCGCGAGTATCGCCTCGGCGGCAGGACCGCTCGAGAGCCGCACCGACTCGCCGCCCAGCAGATTGGTCGCAACCACGTGCAGCGGAATTTTCGCCTGCTCGAGCTCGCGGTACGGCAGGCGCTCCTCGATGAGATGACGCAAGCCGCCCGGATCGACAATGAAATTACGGTGCGAGAACAGCCCGACGAAGCTGCGCCACGTGATCGGGAACACCTCGCTGCGGCGCAGGCCACGCCAAATCGCCTCGAGCCTCACCACGCCCTCCGCCGTCGGCGCGCCGGCGAAATAGGCGCCGTTGATCGCCCCCACCGACGAGCCCACCACCAGGTCGGGAACGATGCCGACCCTGACCAGCTCGCGCAGCATGCCGACCTGCACCGCGCCAAAGCTCCCGCCACCCGCGAGGACGAATGCCGTGCCGTTCTGCATACCGCTTATCCTCCGCGGGCGCCGTGCTCTGTCGGCGTTTGAGCTTCCGCGAGCGCCTCGCACGCCTCGATGTTGAGCAGGTGCGATTCGTGCATGGTCGATAGCGCGCCCCGCACGAATTCCTCCTTCACGCCGGGAAGGGCTTCGGCGATCTTGCGCGCGACCCAGGCCTGTCCGCGATTGAGAAACTGCAGGCGCGCAGCCCTGCCTTCGACCGCGAGCGCCTTGCCGAGAAAATCGCCGGTCGCCGCGCTGGGCGCGCCGCCCAGCCGCTGGACGAGGTCGATCAGGATCGCGCAATTCCTGGCTTCATCGCGCTGCACCGCGGCGAGCTGCCGTCGCGCCGGGCTCTCCCGCTCGTAGTCGTCCAGGAAGGCGGCCAGCACTTTTGCTCCCGCCCGCTCCGCTTCCAGCAGTGTGTTCAGGAACCCGAGCACTTCCTCTCGCGTCATCTGCGGCAGCACCCCGAAATAATCGGGCGCGATCTCATGCGCGCTGCACGCCGGCGAGGCGTAGCCGCCGGTCTCCGGCAGAGCGCCCGCCTGGCCCCGCTGTCGCGGGAGGTCGCGCCGCTCCATGACGGCTTTGGCCTCGGCCGCGCACTGCCCGGGACCGATGAGCACGAGGTTGACCCCGCCCGCGCGGTAGATGCCCGCCTCGGTCACGACGAAGTCCATCGGGATATCGTGCGGCTGCGGGTAGATCGTGGGCACGCGCAGCGCCTCATAGCTCACGCCGATGGCGAGTACGCGGCGTTCCAGCGCCGCGAGCGTGCGGTCGAAGAACCCGCCCCCGTAGCCCAGGCGATAGCCCTGCCCGTCGAATCCGTTCATGGGGACAATGGCGATATCCGGCGCGAGCACCGGCGTGCCGTCCGGTACCGGGATACCGTACACGCCCGCCTTCATCGGTGCGCCCGGCCGCCACTCGTGGAAGCGCAGCGGCGCCGCTTTCGTGACCACCTCCGGGAGCGCGGCGGTAGCGCCACGCTCGCGCCAGTGCCTGACCGCGAAGCGCGCGTCGAACTCACCCTTGTACGGCCAGCAGAAGCCGATCACCGTGCCCGCCGCTGCGGGAACGACCTGCTCCAGCAGCGCGCCGATGCGCTCGTTCCAGCCGCGCTGATCGTCGGCCGCAAACGCAGTGCGCTGGGCTATGAGCTCCGCCCGGCGCGTCTTGCGCCATGCCTTGATCTCGTTCCAGTCTTTCACAGCGGGATTCTAGCGCCGGTCAGTAGCCGTAGAACTCCTCGTAGCGCATGGCATCCTCGCGGACGCCGATGCCCTCGAGCATCTCCTGCATTGCCATGGTCATCGCGGGCGGGCCCGCGAAGTAGTAGATCGGCTTCGTGGTGTCCCGCAGGTGACGCTCCAACATCTCGCGCCGGATGAAGCCGGTCTCCCCGGACCACGGTCTTGCCGACTTTTCCGCCTCAGCCATGGTGGCGATCAGGTGGTAGTTCGGGTTCATCTGCTCCATGTCCTGCAGCTCGGCGAGGAAGGCTGCGTCCTCCGGCCGGCGGTTGGAATAGAAGAGATAGAGGTGGTGCGGCAGCCGCTGGCGGCTGGCGTGGCGGGCCATCGAAAGGAAGGGCGTGATGCCGATGCCGCCGGCGAGAAAAACGGCCGGACGCGCCGGGTCGTCGTGCAGCACCATCTCGCCGTTGGGACCGTCTATCCGCACCGGCGTTCCTGCCGGCGCGGCTTTCAGGAAGCGCTTGAACGCGCTGTCGCGCATGCGCGTCGCGATCATCAACTCCGCCTCGTGGGGCGCGCTGGCGATCGTAAAAGTGCGGGTGTTTCCCTTGCCGTCGGTCGCGGGCGGATCAACGAGGGTCATCGACAACGACTGGCCCGCCCGGAACTGGAACCCGGCTGGACGGCTGAAGTAAAACGCCATGGTGCCTTCCGCGACGGTTTCGCGCCGCGTCAGCCGGATATCATGCATCGCCATTTCCGGTCACCTCCGGGACCTAGAACGTGCGGATGCCGCGCAGCAGCTCCGTGGTTTCGTGCCGCTGCCCTGCGTCGTCGTACCAATATAGCCGATCGGGCTCCTCGCCCTTCGCCAGCTTGTGTGACCCGTCGCAGAACGGCTGGTTCTTCGACAGGCCGCAGCGGCAGATCCATTTTTCCTCCCCGCCCACGGCGAGCCGGTAGGGCTCGCCGTGGGTGCGCTTCACGATGCGCGCCATTGCTCTCTCCTTGCCGTCAGCTGAACTTCGCCGGGAACTGCTTGACGATCGCCCCGGTCAGCGCGTCGGCGACCACGTACATGTGGTTCTTCATCGCTTCCCAGGTCTTCGCCTCTTCCGCGTACTGCTTGGCCCGCAGCTGGCGGACCTGCTGGAGGTGATGCCCGCCGTGCGCGAGCAGCAGCCCGTTCAGCGTGTCATACGGCAGGTTGGGATTGGCGCCGCTCAGGAACTTGGCGATTTCCGCTGCGTTGGCCGTGAGCTTCTTGATGGCCGCATCTTCCTTGTCCTTGTTGCCGCCGGCCTGGACGAACTCCTTGATGGCGCCGTAGTGCCCGGCCAGCAGCCCGAACAGCTTCTCGGACGCTTCCTTGCCGTAGTAGGGCTCGATGGCGCCGGCTATGGCTTTCGCGTTGGCGACGACTTCC
>DATFVY010000152.1:0-6977 GCA_035259925.1 Burkholderiales bacterium | reverse complement strand
GGCACCAGGAAAGGCAGCAGCCCCTCGATGATGAGCATCAGCGCGAGCGCGGTGAGCAGGATGTTTCCCATCGTCGTTTGCGATCGAAGGACGACGCTGCGCCTTCGGGTTGCGGCGCGCTACCGGGCCGGCTTGCCGCTGCCGGACTTGAGGTACTTGAAGAACTCCGAATTGGGCTCGAGTACGAGGATATCGCTCCTGCCGCGGAAGCTCGATTTGTAGGCTTCGAGGCTGCGGTAGAAGGCGTAGAACTCGGGATTCTGCTGGTAGGCCTTGGCGTAGATGGCCGTCGCCTTGCCATCGCCTTCGCCCTTGATGCGCTGCGCCTCGCGGTAGGCCTGCGCGACGATCACTTCGCGCTGCTTGTCCGCTTCCGCGCGGATGCGCTCGGATTCGGCCGCGCCGGTGGAGCGCAGCTCGTTGGCCACACGCTTGCGCTCGGCCTCCATGCGGCGATAGACGTCGACGCTCACCTCCTGCGGAAGGTCCACGCGCTTCAGCCTTACGTCGATCACCTCCACCCCGATGTTCTTCGCGTCCTCGTTCGCCTTCTCGCGCATGAGGTTCATGATCTTGTCGCGCTCGCCCGAAACCACCTCGTGCACGGTCCGGTTGCCGAACTCCGCGCGCAACCCGTCATTGATGGTCTGCAGCAGGCGCGTCTGGGCGAGCGACTCGGTTCCCTGCACGCTGACGTAGTACTGCCGGACGTCCGTGATGCGCCACTTCACGAACAGGTCCACCAGCACGTTCTTCTTCTCCGAGGTGAGGAAACGCTCCGGCTCCGCGGTGTCTATGGTGAGGATGCGGATGTCGAAGTAGCGCACGTTGTCCACCAGCGGCAGCTTGAAGTAGAGCCCCGGCGTCTTCTTCGTGTCTACCACCTCGCCCAGGCGGAACACGATCGCGTTCTGGCGCTGGTCGACGACGAACAGGCTCAGCGTGCCGACGATGAGCAGCACGAGCGCCCCTACCAGCAGCGTGCCCAGGCTGGCCCGCATCAGCGTGCCTCCCGCTCGCGCGTGCGAAACGCCTCGCGCGAGCGCGCCGTGGACGGCTCGGGGGTGGGCGGCGCGCTTTCCGGCTTGACAGTGCCTTCGGGCGGCAGCGTCCCGGACATCTGCATGATCTTGTCGAGCGGCAGGTAGATCAGGCTGTTGCCGCCCTTCTGGTCGACCAGCACCTTGGTGGTGTTGCTCATGATCTGCTGCATCGCCTCTATGTAGAGGCGGTCGCGCGTGACTTGCGGTGCGCGGTTGTATTCCGTGACGATCTGCCGGAAGCGCGACGCATCACCCTCCGCCTGCTCGATCACGCGCTGGCGGTAGCCTTCAGCCTCCTGGGTGAGCCGCGCCGCCATGCCCTTCGCCTTTGGCACCACGTCGTTGGCGTAGGCCTGGCCCTCGTTCTTCTGGCGCTCGCGGTCCTGCCCGGCCTTGACCGCGTCATCGAACGACGCCTGCACCTGCTCGGGCGGCTGGGCGTTCTGCATCGTGACCTTGCTGATGTTGATGCCGGTGGCGTAGCGGTCGAGTATCTCCTGCATCAGCTTGTGCGCGCGCGCCGCGACTTCCGCCCGTCCCTCGAATATGACGAAGTCCATGCTGCTCTTGCCGACGATCTCGCGGATTGCCGTTTCCGCGGCCTGCAGGACCGTATCCTCCGGAGAACGGTTGTTGAACAGATAATCGGTCGGGCTCTTCAGTATGTACTGCACCGCGAACTGCACGTCGACGATGTTCTCGTCGTCCGTGAGCATGAGGGACTCCTTCAGCACCTTGCTCTTGACGTTCTGGCGGTAGCCGACTTCGACGCTGCGCACGCCGGCCACGTTCACCACTTCGGCGGATTCGATCGGGTACGGCAGGTGCCAGCGCGGTCCCGGCATCGTGGTCTCCGACAGCTTGCCGAAGCGCAGCACCACGCCGCGCTGTCCTTCGTAGACGATGTAGAAGCCGCTCGCCAGCCACACCAGGAAGACCACGCCGGCCAGCAGCCCGGCGCCGCCGCCGAACCGGCGCACGTCGGGGCCCTCCGGTTCGCCGCCGGCGCTGCCGCCGCCGCGGCGCCCGAACAGGCCGCCCAGCTTGCGGTTGAAGTCGCGCCAGATCTCGTCGAGGTCGGGCGGGCCCTGGTTGGGGCGCCGCCCCCACTGCGGGTCGTTGAGGGACATGAGCACGCCGAGGAACCGCAGCGAGCGGTCTCGCAGATAGTCGCGCAACGTCCTCAAGTAGCTTGCCATGGCAATCGAATCGGTCCGCTTCTAGGCTGCGGCGGTATCGTTGTATTCTGCGGGGGTCAGCGCGGCGCCGGCATGTTCCTCGAGCGCCAGGCGGACGAACTCGACGCCCGCGCCCGTTTGTGCGCTCGCCCAGACGCGCGAAATTCTACCATACTCGTCGCGCTCGACCCGCGGCGGAACACGCGTGCGATCGATCTTGTTCAGGACCTGAACCTGCGGCACCGCCTGCGCGCCGATCTCGCCAAGAACCTGGTTCACGGCGGCGATTTGCGCGTCGCGGCTGCCGTTGCTGGCGTCCACCACGTGCACCAGCAGGTCGGCGTGCACCGTCTCTTCCAGGGTGGCACGGAAAGCAGCGACCAGGGTGTGCGGGATCCGGCGGATGAAGCCGACCGTGTCGGAGAGCACGATACGGGCGCCGTTGGTCGTATGCAGACGCCGCGTCGTTGTGTCGAGCGTCGCGAACAGCTGGTCCGCGGCGTAGACATCCGCGCGCGTCAGCCGGTTGAACAGCGTCGACTTCCCGGCGTTGGTGTAACCGACGATCGAGGCCACGTACAGGCTGTTGCGCCCGCGTGACCGGCGCTGGGTCTGGCGCTGCGATCTGACCTTCTCCAGCTTGTCCTTGAGAACCTTGACGCGCTTGCCGATCAGGCGGCGGTCGGTTTCGAGCTGGGTTTCGCCCGGTCCCCGCAGTCCGATGCCGCCGCGCTGCCGCTCCAGGTGGGTCCAGCCCCGCACCAGCCGCGTCGCGAGGTGCTCGAGCTGCGCCAGCTCGACCTGGAGCTTGCCTTCGTGCGTGCGCGCGCGCTGGGCGAAGATATCGAGTATCAGGCTGACGCGGTCCACCACCCGGCAGCCCAGCTTGCCCTCGAGATTGCGCTCCTGCACCGGCGTGAGCTCGTGGTTGAAGATGACCAGGCCCGCCCCGGTGGCGGCCAGCTCGCGCCCGATTTCCTCGACCTTGCCCTTGCCGGCGAACAGCGCTGCATCCGGACGCTCGCGTCGGCCGCGCACGATGCCGCGCGCGGCAACGCCGGCGCTGGCCGCCAGCTCCTGCATTTCCTGGAGGCTTTCCGCGTAGTCGGCCTCGCCGAAGTCGAGACCGACCAGCACCGCGTCGGTGCCGTTCCGCGGGCGGTCAAGCTTCAACGGAAGGGTGCTGCATCAACCGTCGGAACTCTGGTCCAGCTGGAGGTTGACGGCGCGCGCCGGGACCACGGTCGATATCGCGTGCTTGTAGACCATCTGGGTGACCGTGTTCTTGAGCAGGACCACATATTGGTCGAAGGAATCGATCTGGCCTTGCAGCTTGATTCCGTTTACCAGGTAGATCGAGACCGGGATGTGTTCCTTGCGCAGGGTGTTCAGGAACGGGTCTTGTAACAGCTGCCCCTTGTTGCTCATGTTGACCTCGTCTTTATGGTTATTTGAGAAAAGTACTCTACTCGCTCTTTTACCGTCGCGCCATAGGCTTAGCGGTGGGTGCCGCCTCTCCGGGTGTACGGATTGGAGCCCGATCTGAACTCCACCCGCAGGGGGGTTCCCTGCAATTTGAAAGCTTCCCGGAAAAATCGTTCCAGGTAACGGCGATAGGTCTCCGGCACGTGCTCGACGGCGTTGCCGTGGACCACGATGCGGGGCGGGTTTACGCCGCCCTGGTGGGCATAGCGCAGCTTAGGGCGGATCACGCCGGCGCGCGGCGGCTGCTGCTGCTCGACCGCCTGGGCCAGCACACGGCTCAGGCGCGGCGTCGGCAGCCGGGACATGGCGGCGCTGTACGCCTCGTCTACCGATTTCATGACAGCGGCAATCCCCTGCCCGGTCTTCGCCGAGATGAAGTGCAGCCGGGCGAAGCCGAGGAAGTCGAGCTTGCGCGCGAGCACCCTCTTCACGCTGTCGCGCTCGTTCTCGGGGAGGCGCTCCCACTTGTTCACCGCCACCACCAGGGCACGGCCCGCCTCCAGGATGTAGCCGGCGACGTGGGCATCCTGCTCCGCGATGTCCTGCCGGGCGTCCAGCACCAGTATCGCGACGTTGGCATCCTCCAGCGCCTGCAGCGCCTTCAGCACGGAAAATTTTTCTTCTGCCTGCGCCACGCGCCCGCGCCGGCGCAGCCCCGCGGTATCGATCAGCGTATAGCGCCGGCCGTTGCGCTCGAATTCGACGTAGATCGAGTCGCGCGTGGTGCCGGGCTCGTCGAACACGACGACGCGGTCCTCGCCGAGCAGCGCGTTCACCAGCGTGGATTTGCCAACATTGGGCCGGCCCACGACGGCGATCTTGGGGTGGCGGTCCGCGGCCTGCGGTGGCGCCCCGGGCGGCGGCAGACCCGCCAGCACCAGATCCATGAGGTCGGACACGCGGTCGCCGTGCTCGGCGGAAACCGGCAAGGGCTCGCCCAACGCCAGCGCCTGGAATTCCGCGCCCGCGACCGCCGGGTCCATGCCTTCCGACTTGTTGACGACGAGGAAGATGCGGCGGCCCGTCCTGCGCAATTCCCTGGCGATATCGCGGTCCTGCGGCATGAGACCCTGCCGCGCATCCACCACCAGCAGGATGGCGTCGGCCTCGTCCAGCGCGAGCCGCGTCTGCCGCGCCACGGCGCCGGGTATGCCCTCCTTCGCCACCGGCTCGAACCCCCCGGTATCGACCACCAGATAGGGTTTCGCGCCGATACGCCCGCGCCCGTAGTGCCGGTCGCGCGTCATCCCCGGCGCGTCCGCCACCAGCGCGTCGCGGCTGCGGGTAAGCCGGTTGAACAGCGTGGACTTGCCCACGTTTGGCCGCCCGACGATGGCAACGATGGGTAGCATGATTCAAAGAAAGAAGGCAGAAGGATGAAGGACGAAGCAAAGGCAAGTATGCCTTCAGCCGGACCGGCGAGACCACCACTTCTGCCTTCTGCCTTCCTCCTTCTTGCTTCCGGCGATCACTGGATCGCGATGGCGAGGACACCGCCGTCGCGCGTCTGCACCAGGAAGGTCGATGAGCCGATCGCGACCGGGGGCGCGATGATCGTCTCGCCATCCGTGGCGATGCGCGCCGCAAAGGATCCGTCTTCCGCCGAAAGCAGATGGACATAACCTTCGAAGTCGCCTACCACTACGTAGCGGCCCACCGCCAGCGGCGCGCTGACTCTGCGGTCAGCGAGCTTGTCCTGGCGCCAGACGCTGGCGCCGTTGGCCTTGTCCAGCGCGAGCACCGCGCCGCGGTCGTCGGTGTAGTAGAGGTGGCGTGCGTCCAGAGCGATGCCGGCAAGACTGGATGCGTCCCGCGCCCACAGCAGCGCGCCACGCTGCACGTCGAAGCACGCTACCCGTCCCTGGAATGCCGCGGCGCAGATTCGCGGGAAATCGATGACTGGCAGGCTGGTGACGTCCGCCACCCGTTCCAGCTCGGTTGCCCCGCGCGGCAATGCGACGATGCCTTCCCAGGCGACGTTGCCGTTGGCAAGCGCCAGCGCCACCAGGCGTCCCCCGGGAAATCCCGCGAACACGCCTCCACGTTGCACGACGAGGCCGGTATTGGAGCGCACCGACAGGCTCGGCATCCTCTGCTGAAACAGCCACTTCGATTTCCCCGTCGCTGCGTCCAGGCCGTGTATGCGGCCATCGGCGGTGCGCGCGACTACGATGCCATCCTCGGCTGCCGGTGGTGCCAGCACCTCGCTGGAGAGCTGCACTTTCCACAGTGCCTTGCCGCTTGTCTCGAACGCGAGCACCTCGCCCTTGCGCGTGCCCAGGAGCACCAGTCCGCCACCGACGCCGACGCCGCCAGTCACGCGCTCGCCGGCTTCAATCTGCACCTGCGACCCGCCGCTCGAAACGTCAAAGCCGGTGACCACGCCATCTTCACCCACGGCGTAGACCACACCCCCGGACACCTGCGGAAAATAGGCATTCTTGCTGGCGGCAGCCACGTATCCCCGCCATAGCACCTTGAGCGACGCCGACGGCTTGAATTCCGTCAGCTCGGCGGGCGTCACCACCGGCCCGCTCGACCCGCAACCGCCCACCGCGAGCAGAATCGCGCTCAAGCCGAGAATGCGCCAGTACCGGGTAAGCATTGATGACTCTGGGTATTGGGCGCGGCAGGTCTCATGCACTCGCCGGTGCGGCGCCTGCCCGTCACAGGGTCACTTGACGTCGCCCAGCGAGTCGAGCTTGAGCTGGAGGGTGGCGCGATAGGGGCTGCCTTGCTCGCTCTTGTCGAGGGCCAGCTGGTAGGCGTTGCGCGCTTCGGCGCGGTTTCCCTGTGCAAGCAGGATATCGCCCTTCAGGTCCGCGTAAAGCCCGCTCATGGCCTCGGCCGGCTTGCGCTCCATCCACTTCAGCGCTTCGGCATAGTTCTTCTCGTCGAGCAGCACGCCGGCGAGGCGCAACCGCGCAATGTCCTTGACGGCGTCTTCGCGGGCGTTTTCCACTACCCACGTGAGCCGCGACTTCGCATCCGCAAGATCACCGCTCTCGAAACTCGCCCGGGCGGCGTTCAAGGCGGCAAATGCGGCATAGGAGGTCGAGCCGTAGTCTGCCGTGATCCGGCTTGCGAGGTCGCGCACCTTGCTGCGGTCACCGGAGCGCTCGGCCTGGTCCAGTTGCTCGTAGAGCGTCGCGGCAGCCACGCCTTGGGTGTAGCGGTAGTGGCGCCAGCCCTGGAAGCCCGCGATGACGAGGGCGCAGCCGATGGCGGCGAGGATAACGAGGTTCCCGTACTCCTTCCACCACGACTTCAG
>DATFVY010000151.1:0-2314 GCA_035259925.1 Burkholderiales bacterium | reverse complement strand
TCCTGCCGGGATGGCGGAATTGGTAGACGCACGGGACTCAAAATCCCGCGGTGGCAACACCATGAGAGTTCGATTCTCTCTCCCGGCACCACTTCTTTTCCGGTCTACTTCAGCGAAACTTCGACGTTATCGATGAGCCGGGTGCGGCCGAGCCTCGCCGCGGCAACGATCACCAGGTCGTGGTCACGCTCGGTGGGCTGGCGCAGGTCGGCCTGCCGGCGCACGGCGACGTAGTCCGGTTGCCACCCGTGCTTCGACAACTCGGACATCGCCTGCTGGTCGATGCGCTGGAAATCGCGCGCTCCGCCCGCGATCTCGTCGCGCGCTTTCTTCAGCACCCGGTAGAGCCGGGGAGCCTCCTGGCGCTCCGCAACCGATAGATACATGTTGCGCGAAGACAGCGCCAGCCCGTCCGGGGCGCGGACGGTCTCGGCGGGAATGATCTCGATCGGCAGCGCGAACTGCTTCACCATGTCGCGCAACACGAGGTACTGCTGGTAGTCCTTCTTGCCGAAGATCGCCGAGTGCGGCATCACCAGGTTGAAGAGTTTGAGCACGACCGTCGCCACGCCGCGGAAGTGCCCCGGCCGGTGCGCGCCTTCCAGGATGTACTGCAGGTCGGAGGGCTCGACCACGAAGGTCTGCCGCTCGGGGTAGATCTCTTTCTCCTCCGGCATGAACACGACGTCCACGCCGGCCGCTTTCAGCCGCGCGCTGTCCGCCTCGAACGTGCGCGGATAGCGGTCGAAATCCTCGCGCGGGCCGAATTGCAGGCGATTCACGAAGATGCTCACCACAGTGCACGCCGCTCGCGGCTTCGCGATGTTGATGAGCTGGATGTGCCCGTCGTGCAGGTTGCCCATGGTGGGCACGAACACGTTGTTGGGCACGCGCCGCAGGCGCTCACGCAGGTCGGCCGCGGAGTGGATCACGTCCATGCGTCGCCTGCGCGGGTGCCTAGAACGAGTGTTCCGGGCCGGGGAAGGTCTTCGCCTTCACTTCCTTGACGTAGAGCTCGACCGCGCCCCGGATCGAGCCGCCGTCGCGCAAGAAATTCTTGACGAATTTCGCCTTCTTGCCGGGGTACACGTCGAGCATGTCGTGCAGCACCAGCACCTGGCCCGAGCAGTCCACGCCGGCGCCGATGCCGATGGTGGGGATCGTCAACGCAGCCGTCACGTCGCGCGCAAGCGCGGCAGGAATGGCTTCCAGGACAATCATGCCGGCCCCCGCCTGCTGGAGTTCCTTCGCTTCCCGCAGCAGGCGCTGCGCGTCGCTCTCTCCCCTGCCCTGGACGCGGTAGCCGCCGAGCGCATGCACCGACTGCGGCGTCAGCCCCAGGTGGCCGCACACCGGGATGCCGCGCTCGGTGAGGAACTCGATCGTGTCCAGCATCGGCCGGCCGCCCTCGATCTTCACCATGTGCGCGCCGGCCGCCATGATCTCGGCGCCGTTGCGCAGGGTCTCTTCCGGGGACACCTGGAAACTGCCGAAAGGCATGTCGCCGATGATGAAGGCGCGCTTCGAGCCGCGCGCGACGCACTGGGTGTGATAGACCATGTCGCGCAGCGTCACGGGCAGCGTGGATTCGTGCCCTTGCAGCACGTTGCCCAGCGAATCGCCGATCAGCAGGCTCTCGACCCCCGCCTCTTCGAGCACGGCGGCGAAGCTCGCGTCGTAGCACGTGAGCACCGCGATCTTGCTGCCGTCCTGGGCCATCTTCTGCAGCGTGGTGAGCGTGATTCGCATGTCGAACCTACGGGCGCAAAGCCGCCCCGGCGCAACGAAAACCGGATTTAAGCACAATTCGGGTCATGCCGCGTCAGCCGCGGCTGAAGAACTCGCGCGGGCCGCGCATCCCGCTGACGCGGTCCAGCAGGAGGTCGAGATCACCCGGGTGATCGACAAAATTGAGATTCTCGGAATTGACGGTCAGCACCGGGGACGCGTCGTACTGGTAGAAGA
Organism: Burkholderiales bacterium; assembly: GCA_035259925.1. Lineage (GTDB taxonomy): Bacteria > Pseudomonadota > Gammaproteobacteria > Burkholderiales > SG8-41 > SG8-41. The sequence continues at coordinate 349 of DATFVY010000151.1, read as the reverse complement.
ACCGCGCGTAGGTTTCCGCCAGCCGCACCAGGTATTCCTCCGGGATATCGCGCTCGTAGGCGACGTTGCGGCGCTTGACCCGCTCGATCAGCGTCTCGGGCGGCGCCTGGAGATAGATCACCAGGTCCGGCGCCGGCGCCTGCGGCTTCAGGTGGGCATAAACCTGCCGGTAGAGAGCGAACTCGTCGTCGTTCAGGGTGAGACGCGCGAACAGGGCGTCCTTGTCGATCATGAAATCGGCGATGGTGAGCCCGGCGAAGAGATCCGGCTGCGACAACGCGCGCACCTGCGTCGTGCGCTGGAACAGAAAATAGAGCTGCGTCGGCAGAGCGTGGCGCGCGCGGTCCTG
>DATFVY010000150.1:0-2306 GCA_035259925.1 Burkholderiales bacterium | reverse complement strand
GGAGGAGCTCCAGCATGCCAAGCTCGCGCTGGGCAAGGCGGCGATCGCCGCTATCGACGCGCGGGCGGGACAGGAGGACATTTCGAAGGAAGTGGCCGACCGCATCCGGGCCGAGTTCGCGGAGAAAATCACTCTCTGGTTGCCGGGGCTCCTCGAGCGTGGCGACGACCCTGCCAAGCGCCTGCGCCGCGCGGCGCTCGCGGCCGAGCGGCAGGAGCTGATCCGCCTCTGGCGCGACAACCAGATCAGCGACGAAGTGCTGCACCACATCGAGGAAGACCTCGACTACCAGGAGTCGCGACTGTGACGTCGCGACTCAAGCACCAAATCCCAAGCACCAAAATCCAAACAAGCACCAAACACCAAATCCCAAGCACCAAACGTAGCCGCGTTTGTGATTTGGAGCTTGAGATTTGGAATTTGCCGTCATGAACCGTCCGCTCGCCCTCATCGTCGTCGCGCAGTTCTTCGGCACGTCGCTCTGGTTCAGCGCCAACAGCGCGGCCGACGACTTGATGCGGCAGTGGCAGGTCGGCCCCGCTGCGCTCGGGCCGCTCACGGCGGCTGTGCAGGCGGGGTTCATCGCCGGCACGCTGCTGTTCTCCCTCAGCGGGCTCGCGGACCGGTTTCGCGCGAGCCGCATCTTCGCGGCGTGCGCCGTGTTCGGCGCCGTCGCCAACGCCGGCTTCGCGTGGCTCGCCACCGGGGTCGCGGATGGCGCCACCTACCGCTTCGCGACCGGCCTCGCCCTTGCCGGCATTTACCCTCTGGGCATGAAGCTCGTCGTCAGCTGGACGCCGGACAGGACCGGAGAGGCGCTCGGCTGGCTGGTCGGGATGCTGACCTTCGGAACGGCATTGCCACATCTCGTGCGGGGCGCGAGCGCCGAATGGCCGTGGCAGGTCGCCGTGCTTTCCTCGTCTTTTCTCGCGCTGGTCGCCGCGGCGGCGATCGCCCGGATGGGCGACGGCCCGCACCTGCCGCCGCCGCGCAATCCGGGCGGGGGCAGGGTGCTGGCGGCGTTCCGCGTGCCGGCCTTCCGCGCCTCGGCCCTCGGCTACTTCGGCCACATGTGGGAGCTCTACGCGATGTGGACCGTGACGCCGCTCCTGGTTGCGGCGGTGCTCGACCGCGCGGGCTGGAATACGCCGGCCGCGGTTTCGATCGCGTCCTTTGCCGTGATCGGCATGGGCGGCGTGGGCTGCATCGCCGGGGGCCGCCTGAGCGCGCGCTTCGGCAGCGCCCGCATCGCGGCGGCCAGCCTCGCAACGTCGGGTGCCCTCTGCCTGCTGTTTCCGCTCGCCCTCGGCCTGCCCACGCTGATCCTCCTCGCGGCCCTGCTGATATGGGGACTCGCCGTGGTGTCGGACTCGCCGCAATTTTCCGCGCTGTCGGCGCGCGCCTGCCCGCCGGAGCTGGTGGGCAGCGCGCTCGCGATCCAGAACGCCATTGGCTTCGCCATTACACTGTTCTCGATCAACCTCGCGACCGCCGCGTGGCAGGGCCTGGGGCCGCACGTGGCGTGGCTGCTGCTGCCGGGACCGCTGCTGGGGCTATGGGGACTGTCGCCTTTGCTGCGCAAGGAAGCACCCAGCACCAGATGACAAGCACCAAACTGCAAACAGGCACCCACTACCAGACACCAGGTGCCAAACGTCTGGAATTTGGAGTTTCGAACCTGGCGTTTGCGCTATGAGCGAAGGCATAGAGCTGGCGCTGATCTCGATGATCTTCTTCGGGCTCGCGGACTTCTTCTACAAGCGCGGCGCCGCGGCCGGCATCACGGCGCACCATTTCCTGATGCTGCAGGGCTGGTTCTTCGCACCCGCCGTCATGCTCTACGGCCTCGTCACCGGGACCCTCGCCGCCGGCACGCCCCTGCTGTGGGGCATGTCGGCCGGGCTGTTCGTGTTCATTGCGCTCTACCATTTCGCGCGCGCCCTGAAGACCGGCTCGGTCAGCATCGTCGCGCCGATCTTCCGGCTGAGCTTCACCGTTACCGTCGCGCTGGCGGTCCTGCTGCTGGCCGAGCCGCTGACCGCCTGGAAGGTGGCGGGCCTCGTCCTCGCGCTCGCCGCGGTCTGGATGCTGCTGGGCGGCGACGCGGCCGGCGCATCGGCGCCCGCGGGAGCGCGCGCGGCGCTGGCGCAGGCCGTGATCGCGATGGTGGCGATGGGCGCCGCGAACTTTCTCTACAAGGTCGGGGCTACGACCGGCGGCAGCTCGGCGAGCTTCATCACGGGGCAGGCCTGCGCCTTCCTGCCGCTGTCGACGGCTTTCGTGTGGATGAAGGAGCGCAGCGTGCG
>DATFVY010000149.1:0-10172 GCA_035259925.1 Burkholderiales bacterium | reverse complement strand
CCTGTCTCGATGACAGGCTGCGGGGAAGCGGGGCTTCAGGTAGTCAGGATGCGGAGCGCCAGCGCTTTCCCGACGGCCTGCGTGCGGTTCAGCACGTCGAGCTTGCGCAGGATCTTCTGCACGTGGTTCTTCACGGTGAGCGGACTGATGCCAAGGATCATCCCGATCTCGATGTTGCTCTTGCCGCGATACATCCACTCGAGGACCTCGCGCTCGCGCAAGGTGACCAGCCCCGCCTCCGCCTGCTTCGCGGCGCCGGGATTCTTCGACTGCCAGTTGACCTGGGTGCGCATCCAGGCCATGTGCAGGAAGGGCACGACCACCTCGGTGACGTAGAGCTGCCGCGGGCCGACCGCGCCGGGCCGGGACGCGAAGGTAAACAGGGTCGATACCTGGCCGGCGATATCGTGGGTACCGTGCGCCACGATGTTGCTGGCGCCCAGCCGCACCAGCTCCCGCGCGAGAGCGCCGCCGGCGTGGTGATCGCCGTTGCCCACGTCGAGCACTACCGGCTGGCAGTGGTTCTCCTCCCACGCCTTGAACAGCGCCGGCACCAGGGACGCGTCCTGCCGGAACAATTCGTTGAAATGCGCAGGCTCGACGGGAGCCGTCGAGAAGCTGTCGACCTGCTGCAATACGGTGCGGTCCTGCCACAGGGCGCAGACCAGCAGGTCATGCGCGATCAGGTTCTGGAGCGCACCCTGGGTCCAGTTAAAGAGCTGATGGCGGACCCGGATCCGCAGCGCGCCATCCAGATTGAGCAGGAGCGATTCCAGCTCGAGCGAAGTGACGCTATCGGCACTGCCAGCCGCGACCCCTTCCACGGCCGGGGAATTCTGGATCTCGTTCAGCCAGGGCGGCCGCGATGCGAGCGTCTGCGGTCCGTCTTCTACACGCATAGAGGCGCGTCGCAACCGCCAACGCCGCACTGCCGGGTCGCATCCCCGGCCCGACGCAAAACGCTCGGATGACAGCGCATGTCCACGCGCAACGCTCCTCCAGCACCCGGATGCATGGTCCGGTTCGATCATAGGACATCCGGACGATGCGCCGCTATCGCGATTGCTGGATTCTCCTGTAGTGATGCAGCGATTCGACGTGGCGGCTCCGCTACATGCAACCCCTCTCAGCCCCACATCCGGCCTGTAGGCTGATGGGGCTATCAGCGGGCACGCCGCAGCCGTCATGCGGCTGAATTATCTTGCTCGCGCATGGCGCCGCCCCTGATAACTGCCCGCAAAACCCAGCCGCGCCTCCTGCACGGACAGCTTGCGCCATCGGCAATGCTGCGGGCGTCGCTCGATTCCGCGGTAGCCGTCGGCTCGTTGCTGGTCTCGGTCCTGGCGTATGGTGTGCGGTTCGACGGCGCGCACCTCATCCTCGCGCTCCTCGTATTCTCGCTGACGTTCCCGGGCAACTCCCCGGCCGCTACCAGCCTGCGCGGTCAAGCCGGCGATGTCGCGGCGGGCTGGACCGTGGTCGTCGCGCTTCTGCTGCTTGTGGGCTGGACGACGCAGACACTCGCCTTCTTCGACATGCGCGTCCTGCTCACCTGGGCGCTCGCAACCCCCGTCGCACAGCTTGCTGCGCACGTCCTCCTGCCCGCGCTTCTGCCCCGGCTGCTCGCCGCGGAAGGGATGCAGCGGATCGCGATCGTCGCGGGCGCGGGTGAACTGGGCGCACGGCTCGTCGAGCGCATCCGCGCCACCCCCTTCCTCGGGATCCGTTGCGCCGGCTTCTTCGACGACCGCAGCGTCGAGCGCATGCGGGGTGTCGAGCCGGGCGAGCTTCTCGGAAATTTCGACCGGCTTGCCGAATACGTGAAGAAGCACCGCGTGGACCTGATCTACATCACGCTGCCCATGGCGTCGCAGCCGCGCATCCTCAAGCTGCTCGACGAGCTGCGCGACACGACGGCCTCGATCTATTTCGCGCCCGACATCTTCCTCTACGACCTGATCCAGGCGCGCATGGATGCGATCGGGGGCATGCCGGTCGTCGCGGTATGCGAAACCCCGTTCTGGGGCATCAACGGCGTGGTCAAGCGCGTGAGCGACCTCGTCCTCGCCTCCCTGATCCTGGCCCTGATCGCGCCGCTCATGCTCGCGATCGCGGCCGGCGTCAAGCTCAGCTCGCCCGGCCCCGCGTTGTTCCGGCAACGCCGCTACGGCGTCGACGGCAGGGAAATCGTTGTCTACAAGTTCCGCACGATGACCGTGCTGGAGGACGGCGTCGCCATCCAGCAGGCCACGCGCGACGATCCGCGGGTGACGCCCCTGGGAGCGATCCTGCGCAGATACTCGCTCGACGAGCTGCCCCAGTTCATCAACGTTGTGCAGGGGCGCATGAGCGTCGTGGGGCCGCGTCCTCACGCGGTCGCTCACAACGAGCTCTACCGCAAGCTGATCAAGAGCTACATGATCCGCCACAAGGTAAAGCCCGGCATAACGGGCTGGGCGCAGGTGAACGGCTACCGCGGCGGAACCAACGATATCGACAAGATGAGGGCGCGCATCGAGCACGATCTCGACTACCTGCGCAACTGGTCGCTGCGTCTCGACCTGAAGATCGTGCTGAAAACCCCGTTCGTCGTGCTGAGACCGCAAAACGCCTATTGAGCCCACAGTGCAGACGAGCGACATGCTGATCGAGACTCCTCGACGAGGACGCGCATCACCGGGTGTAAGGGCGCTCCGAAGATGACACCTGGCGGCCTGGCTCACTGCGTCCTGCGCGGCTCCTGCTTCGCGCTGGCGGCGGCGCTCGTTTTCCAGCTGTTCTATCTGGGGTCGCAGCCCGCCGCGGTCGGCCTGTTCGATCCGCCATGGGATGCGATCGCGCACTTCCTGTACTATGCAGCGCTCACCGCACTGCTATGGACGGCAACCGCGGGCCGCATGCCGCTTGCGGTGTTCGCGGCCGTGGTCATCGTCGGCGGACTCGATGAGCTGCACCAGACGAGGGTGCCGGGTCGGGTGGCCGACGCGGCGGATTTTCTCGTGGATGTCGGCGCCGCAACCTTCATCTGCGCCGCGATGCTGCTGCTCGGTGCGCTCGCAGGGCGCGCGCGGGCGCGTCCGCCGGGAAGATAACGGTTGCCGGCGCTGCGGCTAGCTGCGCGCCGCGGCGGCGATGATGCGGTGCGCGGGGAACCGCGCGGTAAAACGGCTGCCCTTGCCCGGCTCGCTTTCGATCTCGAGCGTCGCCTGGTGCCGGCTCAATACCTGCCCGACGATGGCGAGCCCAAGCCCGCTGCCAGCCGTGTGGCGCGAGCGTTCGCGGTCCACCCGGTAGAAGCGCTCGGTCAGGCGCGGGATGTGCTGCTTTTCGATGCCGATGCCCGTGTCTTCGACTACGAACTCCGCGCCCGCCGGCGAAGCGCACCATGTGATCCGCACCAGGCCCCCCGGCAAAGTATAGCGAACGGCGTTGCTGGCAAGATTGCCGAAGGCGCTGGCGACCTCGATCTCCGCGCCCAGCAGGTCGAAACCGCTGTTCGCCTCCACGACGATGCGATGGCGGCCGGCGGAGAGCGCCTCGGCCTCGGCCTGGATACGAGCCAGCACGCCTGCGACGCTGACCCGCTCGTCAGGCGGCTCGGAAGCCGCCTCCAGCGTGGAGAGGCGCAGCAGGTCCTCGATAATGCGCTGCATGCGCCTGCATTGCTCTTCCATGCGGTCCAGGTAGTCGCGTGATGCCTGGGGGCCGGGCTCGAGATCCCGCACGGTCTCGAGGAAGCCGACCAGCACGGTCAGCGGCGCGCGCAATTCGTGCGAGACGTTCGCGATGCACTCGCGGCGCATGATCTCGAGGCGCGCCGCCCGCGCGACGTTGCGCGACAGCAGCAGCCAGCCGGAAGCAACATAGGGCACGAACTGAACCGAAAGGACAGGCACGTCTCCTTGCGCCGCCGGAATGCGCAGCGACTTCGAGAAATCGCCCGCTGCCAGGTAGGCGGCGAGCGACGGGTGGCGGAACGCGGCGGCGATGCGCCGGCCGATATCCCACCTGGTGTCTATCCCGAATTGCACTGCTGCCGCATCGTTGCACCACACGATGCGAAATTCGCGATCGAGTATGGTCAGTCCATACGACACCGGCGGCCCCTCTTCGGGCAAGGCACGGGGACCGGAAAGAAGGATGATGCCGCGGCGCCGCCGGTCGCCCGGCGAGACGACGGCGTCTGGCCCGGCGCCAGGCCCCGCGCGCGCATCAGCGCCCGCGGCGCCGCGCTTCGGGGTCCATGACGGCACCGGATACCCGACATTGTAGGCAAGCAGGCCGAGCAGGCCCGCCGCCCACAACTCCCATCGTATTTCAGTGCGGGCGAGCAGGTTGACTGCGAGCGCGAATAGCCCGAAGCCGGCGACCGATAGCGCGACCCGGACGGGACGGCTGTTGAGGAGAGCAAACGGCAGGGCAAACCCGTGCGCCGCTTTGCCCGGCCCGGTCCGACCCGAGAGTTGCCGGCGCACGATGGCCTCAGCCGAGGCGGCGGCGGAAGCGATATCCTGTGCCGCGCACCGTCTCGATGAGGCGGTCGTGCCCGCCGGGCGCGAGCGCCTGGCGCAGCCGGCGCACGTGCACATCCACCGTGCGCTCCTCCACGAAGACGTGGTCGCCCCACACCTGGTCGAGCAGCTGGGCGCGGCTGTAGACACGCTCGGGGTGGGTCATCAGGAAGTGCAGCATGCGGAACTCGACGTCGCCGAGGTCGACATCCTGACCGTTGCACGTGACGCGGCGCGGGCCGGGATCCAGCTTCAAGCCGGCGGCCTCGGCGACATCATCGGTGCGCTGGGGCGCCGAGCGCCGCAGCACCGCCTTGATGCGCGCGAGCAGCTCGCGCGGCGAAAAAGGCTTGGTGACGTAGTCGTCCACTCCGGCTTCGAGCGCGGCGACCTTGTCGGACTCCTGCGCGCGGCCGCTGAGCATGATGATCGGAATGTCCGACGTGCGCTGGTCACCGCGCAGCCGCCGCGCAAACGTCATTCCCAGTGTCTGCGGCAATATCCAGTCGAGCAGTACCAGATTGGGCAGCATTCTGTGCATCAGCGATTCCGCCTCGTTCACGCTCGCCGCGCGCATGGCGTTGTAGCCCGCGTGCTGGAGATTGACCGCGATCAGCTGCTGGATCTCCGGTTCGTCTTCGACGATGAGTATCGTTCCGTCCATGGGGGCTATCGCTCGCGGCCACGTTGTGGAAATCGGAAAGGATGATAGTGCAACCCTTCCCCTTTCACTATCGCGCCGGCGTGATATTTGGGTAGTGATCCGGTGATTCGCAGTAGCGGGGCGACTACAAGTTGCACTTCGGGAACGCATGGCCGAACCTGGCCGGTCGGAAAGTGTCATTGCTCTTGCCAATGGCATGAACCGAGGAGGAAGCGGAAATAGTCCCTCCTCCCCCACCCGAGGTTGCCCCAGACTCCGCATCTGCTGGCGGGCGGGCCGATCCGGGCGGCTGTCGCCATGGCGCGCCCGGTGCATGCACCGGGCAGGGGCGGGGATGGAAGCCAGGGTTGAACATGGCCACCATCCTGATTGTCGATGAACGGACTCTCGATCCCGAGCTGGCGGTGGCGCTCGAACACCACGGCCACCACCTGCTCGGGAGCGACGACGGCGAGGACGCGCTGCACATCGTGCGCGCGGACGCGCCCGACCTCGTCCTCACGGACATCCTGCTGCCCGGCGGCTATCAGCTGGTCCGCCAGCTGCGCTCGGATGCGAGTCTCGTCCAGCCCCGCGTGGTGTTCCTCGCCGACGCCTCCGTGGAAACCGAGGCGCGGGACATGGCGCGCGCCTGCGGCGCGTCCAGCATCGTCACCACGCCTACCGGCGCTGGCCCGCTTCTGGCAGCCGTCGATGCCGCGCTTGCCGGGCCGCTGCCGCGGGCGTGGAAGCCGCGCCCGGGCGCCTTTCCGTTCGACGCGCACCTGCGCCAGATGGCGGGCAAGCTCTACGAGCGGCTGGTGGACGTGCAGCGGCACAACGCCGCGCTCCGCCGCCAGATGGCAGAGCGCGCGGAGCAGCTGGAAATCGCGCGCTCCGCATTGGGGCAGGAGGTCACGAAACGGCTATGGGCGGAAGCGGAGCTGACGCAGTCGAATCGCCGCCTGCACGACAAGGCGCTGCGCGATGCCCTGACCGGCCTCTACAACCGCGGCTACCTGGAGGAATCGCTCCGCCGCGAAGAGAGCCGCGCCCGGCGCAGCGAAAAGCCTTTCGGCCTGATGATGATCGACATCGACCACTTCAAGCGCTTCAATGACACGTTCGGCCATGCCGCGGGAGACGCGGTGCTGCGCAGGGTCGGGCAGCACCTGCTGTCGCTCGCGCGCGCGGAGGACATTCCCTGTCGCTACGGCGGGGAGGAATTCGTGCTGGTCATGTCGCACGCCTCTCCCGTCACGCTGCGCGAGCGCGCCGAAAAGCTGCGCCTGGGCGCGCAAGGGCTTGCGATCGAGTCCGACGGTCGCAGCGTCGGACCGATCACGCTGTCGGTCGGCATCGCGCTGTTCCCGGAGCACGGCGATAGCGGGCTGGCCGTGCTGCAGGCGGCCGACGCTGCGATGTACCGCGCCAAGGCGGCGGGGCGCAACCGCGTGGTCGTGGCCGAAAAAGAGGCGAATCCCTCGCAGTAAGCGGCGCGCCCGCCGGTCATTGGGCCGGCTCGGGAATAGCCGCGCCGGCGCCGCCCCGCCCGCCACGCCGATCGCCGACCCGGCGCCGGTCCCATGACGCGCGCCGTTCGCTGCGCTGGCGCCGGTCCGTCTTCCTGCGCTGGTCCTTGAACCACTTCAGCGCCGCGGTCTCGTCCCGGAAGCTGCGCACATTCAACTCGCGCTGACGCGCCAGCAATTCGATGTACTCATGGGACATCTGGAGGTCCCTGGTATCGCCCACCAGGGCGACCCGGCAGAGGGGTGTAGGCGCGAGATCCGCGATGGACTCGAGGAGCCGGTTGGCGGCAACCTGGAAGACCGGCGTCGACACGCGTACCACGATCAGCACGCAAGGTCGCCGGTGCTTCACCTTCTCGCGCACGGCGGCGAGCAGGAAAGCGTGCGTCTCTTCTACCGTCTGCCGGCCGGACAATACGGCCCGTAGATAATCGGCTTCTGCGGTGATCTTGTACGGCATCGCACCCCAAGTGGTCGTGAAGCGGCGCCTGCTACGTCGCGGTCGCCGCGCATCTCGAATTGCCCGCGCGACGGACCGATCCCGGCGCCGCGGCGAGCCCAAGCCTCCGTCTCATCGCTCCCCGTTCTCGAGCCACGCGATGGCGGCCGTCTCATCCCGGAACGTCCGTATGTTGACGCCCCGCAGGCGCGCCAGCATCACGGCGTAGTCGTGGGCAATGCGCATTTCGCGGTTGTCCGTAACGGCAGCATACTGGCCGGAGTGTGTCCGCGCGAGCTCGATGAACGTGGAGAACCCGTATTTCTCGAGGGTGAATATCGGCTTCGAGAAATGAACCGACACGAGGACACGAAAGCAGTTGAGCCTGAGGCACTCGTCCGCGACCGCCGCGAGAAACCTCGCAGTTTCCTCCGCCGTCCGGCGGTAGTAAAGGTCTGCTCTTATGTACTTCGACGTGGCAACGATCTCATACCGCATCGGGCTGACTACCGTCTGCCCGATCATGGCCGTTGTTGCCCGATCTTCCACGCTGCCTCGTATCAAGGTCATCCCGAAATCGCCAGCCTTATGCAGGCCGGGCTTCCTCGATATTCCAGAGCGCGATGATGCCGCTTGCGCAATATCTCCTGAACCGGGGACAGGGGTGCTTATTGGACTAGTCGTCGGGCGGCGACGGGCCGGCAACGTCGGTCCTCGAGGCTTGCGGTGCCGCGACTGTCGCGTGGCAGCGTCATCGCGTCGCACTATCCCTACGAAAGTACGACCCTGCGGACTTGTTGCGCCGCAACGCTTCAACGCGCGCAGCGCGGGGATTCCTCATTCTCACGCATGTCTCAGTACGGACTGCCGTCCTTGCGCGAGAAGCGCCGCCCCTGCGCTGTCGGCCGGGCTATGATGTCGTCATCGGGGTAGTTCACGGCATCTTCCGCGCGACGGTCGCCCACCTCGAGATACACGGCGTCGTAGCCGGCGCGATTGACGAGGCAATGACCGTCGGCCTTGCCCGCCGGGAAGCCCGCGCACATGCCGGCGGAGAGCCGTTGCTCGCCGCCGTCCGTCACCAGGACGAGCTCGCCGGTCACGATGTAAATGAACTCGTCCTCGTGCGTGTGCCAGTGGCGCAGCGCCGACGCCGCGCCCGGGGGCAGCACGGTGAGGTTGACCCCGAAGTTCTTCAGGCCGAGGGCGTCCCCCAGCCGCTGCTTGCGGCGCGTTGCGACCCGCGACTTGAACGGCTCCGGGTAGTTGGTGCCGGTCCCCGCCGGCACGTCGGCCGGGTCGAGTGCCGGAAGCTTGAGTTTCGGTTTCATCCAGCTATCTCCTGGCAGTAGCGCGCCGGATGAGCGGCGCCTTAGGGTACGGGAGCTGAAGCTCCTGTTCCCGGCCTCCGTCCGTTCCATCCGGCGCAGACGGCCCAACACCCGCAGAGCGGGCGTCCACGGGCCGTCAGACGTTGAAGCGGAAGTAGATCACGTCGCCATCGCGCACGACGTAATCCCGGCCCTCGAGGCGCATCTTGCCAGCCTCCTTGGCGCCCTGCTCGCCGCCACACGCGACGTAGTCTTCGTAGGCGATGACTTCCGCGCGGATGAAGCCGCGTTCGAAGTCGGTGTGTATCGTTCCCGCCGCCTGCGCTGCGGTGTCGCCCTTGTGCAGGGTCCACGCGCGCGCCTCCCTGGGACCGGCGGTGAAGAAGGTGTGCAGCCCCAGCAGGTCGTAGCCGGCGTGTATGACGCGGTCGAGTCCCGGCTCCTCCAGGCCGAGGTCGGCGAGGAACGCCTGCTTGTCCCCGTCGCCCATGTCGGCCATTTCGGCCTCGATCTTGGCGCAGATCGCCACCACCGGAGCGCCTTCCGCCGCGGCAAACTCGCGCACGCGCTCGAGGAGCGGATTGCCGGAAAGGCCCTGCTCGTCCACGTTGGCGACATAGATCGCGGGCTTGGTGCTGAGCAGGCACAAAGGCTGCAGGAGCTGCAGCTCCTCCGCGGTCAGTGCCGCCCCGCGCGCCGGCTTGCCCTGGTCGAGACGGGCGCGCACGCGCCCGAGCACCGCCTCCAGCCTGAGCGCCTCCTTGTCGCCCGACCGCGCCTTGGGGACGATACGCTCGAGCGTCTTGTCGACCGTCGCGAGATCGGCCAGGGCGAGCTCCGTCTGGATGGTTTCGATATCGGCGACCGGGTCGACCCGACCGGTGACATGGATGACGTTCTCGTCCTCGAAACAGCGCACCAGGTCGATGATGCCGTCGGTTTCACGGATGTGCGCCAGGAACTGGTTGCCGAGGCCCTCGCCCCGGGAGGCGCCCGCGACCAGCCCGGCGATGTCGACGAATTCCACCGCCGCCGGGGTGACCTTGGCCGGGCGGGCGATCCCGGCGATGCGTTTCAGGCGCGGGTCCGGCACCGGCACCACCCCGATGTTGGGCTCGATGGTGCAGAAAGGATAGTTCTCGGCCGCGATGGCGGCCCGGGTGAGCGCGTTGAAGAGCGTGGACTTGCCGACGTTCGGCAGGCCCACGATGCCACATTTCAGGGTCATTTACGGCGCGCCGGGTCCGAGCCAGGCAGGATCTTCTTCAGGAAGGAGCTGATCAGGCCTTCCTTCTCGGGCGCCGCGGCCTTGTCGGCGCTCTCCTTCTTGCCGGGCTTGCCGGCGCGCTCGGCCTTCTTCGCCTTTTTCTCCTTCTCGGGCTTTTGCGCCTTCGCAGCTCTCACCGGCTTGTCCGGCGCCGCGGGCCGCTCCACCTTGGGTGGCTCGGCTTCGGTGTGCAGCTTGAGCATGGCGCCCTGCAGGTCGCCGGCCAGCACGGCCGGCAGCACTTCGAGCGCGCGCCCGATCGCGAAGTCGATGGCGGCGCGCTCTTCCTGCAGGGGCTTGTGCAGCACGTAGTCGGCGCCGGCCTCCGGGCTCCCCGGGTGGCCGATGCCGATGCGCAGCCGCCAGTATTCGTGCGAGCCGATCCGCGCCGAGATGTCGCGCAAGCCGTTGTGACCGGCGATGCCGCCTCCCTGCTTGAGGCGGACGAC
>DATFVY010000148.1:0-3300 GCA_035259925.1 Burkholderiales bacterium | reverse complement strand
CGTCCGACGTGCCCGGGGCGATGTTGCCGATCCAGAGCTTCATGGGAGACGCTTCCAGCTCTTGTCCGGGTTGAAGCGCGCGATTTTCTGCGCAGCGGCCGCCGTGTCGCGTCCGAGATCCTTCTCGTAAACGACGCCGTCCTGGTTCACGATGAAGGTCACGATGCCCGAGTTGCCGTACGACGCCGGCCACGCGACCAGCGCGTGGCCGCCGATCATGCGCCCCTGCGCTACGTAGCTGTAGGCCCCGCCGCGCGCGTCGGGCCCCTGCTCCCGCAGGATGCGGTAGTAATAACCGTGGTACGGCACGCGCTGCGTCCCCTCCTCCTTCTTCGCAGGCTGCCGCCGGTCGAACAGGGGGCCCAACGGGCTCGCCTGCTCGCCGGCCTTGACGGGAAAATAAAGGCCATCGCGCTTGCCCTTGTTGCTAATGAAGCGCTGCGCATACTGCAGCAGCTTGTCGTTCTGGGGGTTGCGCAGATAGTACTCGCGCTGCGCGTCCACGTACGCCTGCACGGCCTGGATGACCGAGAGCTCGTTGCGGCCGATACGCCGGTTGAGTACTTCCTCCTTCCCCTCCTTCGTGTCGAAGCGCCAGCCGGCCTTTTCCTTCACGATGGGAATCGGGAAGATCCATTCGTCCTTGCCGACGACGAGCAGCGCCATATCGTCGCCTGACTTCATCAGCTTGTTCGCCTCTCCGTACGACTTCAGGAAGCGCTCGCGGTCCGCCTTGTCGGCCGCCGCGTCGCCGGAACTGACGATCCCCTTCGCCTCCGGCCCGAGGATGGCCAGCACGGCCTTCTGGTCCCCGGCGGCAGCGACGAGGGCCTTCACCGCCTCCTCGGGCGAGGCAAACGTCTTTCCTTTCGTCTCCGCGGCCGTCGCGGGTCCGCTTGCTGCCAACAAACCGGCCGCGCACAGCGCTCCAACCGTTGCCATCCTCTTGAGAGAAATGCTCATGTTCGGCTCCTGCGAACCTGCATGCTCAGTTTTTGAGCCATCCGCCATGCTCTACCGGCGCCCGCCGCCGCGCCCGCCGCCACCGCGGCCTCCCCCGCCACTGAAGCCTCCCCCTCCGCCCGAGAACCCCCGGCTGGAGGCGCCGCGGTTACTGAAGTCGCGCGACTGGCTCCCGCGTCCCGCGCCGTCGAAAGCACCCCCGCCGCTGCGCTCCATGGCACTGCGATCCGGCGCGCCGCCGCGATCTCCCGGGCCGCCGAAGTCTCCGCCGCGGCCCCCAAAGTCACCGCTCCCGCGATCTCCCACGCCGCCGCCCTTGAACTGGTCGGCCCCGCCACGCGCGATGTCGCGTTGCCCGGCTTCGGCACGACCGCGAAACTGCTCGCGCGAGTCCACGCCCGGGCGCTGTCCCCCTCCGAACTTGTCCCGGCTTCCCTGGTCGCGATACTCCACGCCCCTGCGATGCTCCGGGTTGTGCTGCCAATCGCCGCGGTCGCCGGTCTTGATGTCGGTCCGGTTGAAGTTGTTGTACTTGCGGTTGTCGATATAGACGTTACCCCCGCCCCAGTTGCAGTTGCCCCAGTTGGCGCCAATCGCGATTCCCAGAGTGAAGGTAAAGAAGGCAGCGCCCGGGACATAACCCGGCGGGTAGTAGTAATACGGCGGATACGCCGGATACGGCCACGGGCCGTACACGACCGTCGGGTTGTACGTCGGGACGTAGACTACCTGCGGATCCGCCGGCTCGATCTTGATGACCGTCGTGCTGCCCTGCTGCTCGGTGGTGACGTTCTGCTCCTTGCTCGACTTGAGGTTGCCGGCCGCCTGTGCCTTCGCTCGCAGCCGCTGTACCGCATCCAACACGTCCTTCTGCTGCGCGAGAAAGGCGTCGCCCAGCTTCTGGGTCATATCGAGCTTCTCGTTCAGCATCTGGAGAGTCTGTGGGAACGCCGTGAGCGACTTCACACTCGGGTCCCACTTCTGCTTTTCCAGCGCGTCCTGCAGCGCCTTGTCCTTGAGGTTGGGGTTCGCCTTCGACCAGCGTGTAGCCTCGACGATCTCCAGCGGATAGGTCGATGCCATCAGCACCTGAGCTACCAGCGAGTCGGGATAGAGCGCGATGGGCGCGACGAGCTGTTCGAGCTCCTCCGGCTTGAACTTGGCCGGCGTCCCGACAGCCGAAGAGCTCGGGGACTTCGCGCTGTCCTGCGCGAAGCCCAGCGGCAGCAGCAGCAAAGCCGCGACCAGCCACGCAGATACTCCTTTCCACAGGCTATTCATGGGGCCCCTCCTCCGTACATCCTACCTGCATGCGGGTCCGCGTCCCACCCCTCGCCGAGTGCAGTTCCCGCTACTTCTGCGCGCCCGGCCGTACGGAGACCGCTACGCCCTCGACGTAGGTCACCTCGACCTGCGCGCCCCCGGTGAGCCCTTTCAGCAACTTCGGGTCCCTGGCTTTGACCTCGACCAGATGGCCCAGAGGTCCCCGCACGAGGAAGGTGCTGTTCTCAGTATTGATGCCCAGCACATTGGCAACCGTGGTTACCTTGCGCAGGGCGATACCACCGGGCCTTTGGCCAGGCTCCGCCCGGTCGAGCAACTCGGTTTCCGTGCGCGACGGCATTCCTTCCGTCTTCTTCACGGCGATGGCGATCGACTCGAAGTAGTCCATCTCGACGATATCGCCAACCTTTACCTGGGGCAGGTTCCTGGCCTGCTCGCTCACGGCCACGGCAAAGACGTTGCCGCGCGGACCTTTGAGTGTGACGATGCGGTTCTTGAGGTCCACCGCCTCCACCGACGCCGTGACGCGCACGGCCTCCACTGCCCCGATGCCCTTGATCATGACCTGCTGCTTTTCCGCCCCCTTGGGTTGCTGCGCGTGGACCGGAGCAGCAGCCGCGAGGAGAATGCCTGCAACCCAGCATGACAACAGTTTTCCATTCATCGCAGTCTCCTTTCAAGAGTCAGTTCAGAGCCCGTCCCGATCGCGCAGGTGCGCGGTGGCCGTGGCGACCGATTGCCCGGTCAGCTTGAGCGCGATGAGCGGGAACAGGATCACCGTCAGCATCGCTCCGCCGACGAGCGGCGCGGCCTCGGACGGCTGCATCAGCTCGTTCTCGACGGCCACCTGGGTCAGCGCAACAACCAGCGAAAGCGTCGTGGCCGAGTAGAGGCCGAGCGCCGTGCTGGCGCGCGCACCGAGCTGGCCCGCGCACAGCAGCGCCAGCGGGACGCGCACCAGGGGCAACGCAACGAAAAACAGCACCATCAATGCCAGCCCGGCCGTGCTGCCGAAGATGGCGTTGACGTCGAGCCTCATGCCAGCGGTGACGA
>DATFVY010000147.1:0-8327 GCA_035259925.1 Burkholderiales bacterium | reverse complement strand
TACCAGGCGGCCCTCGTCCTGAATCCCGCGTTCCTGGATGCGCATTTTGCCCTCGGGATGGCGTTGGCGGATCTTGGCCGCCGCGACCAGGCCCTCGAGAGCCTGCGAACCGTGCTTTCACTGGATCCGGAACACGCCGGGGCACGCTGGGTTCTCGCGATGTGCCGGACATTGCCAGTCGACGAATCGGAAGCCGAGGCGGCGCGCAACCGGGCGGCGTTCTCGTCGGAACTCGTTGAGCTGGAGCGCTGGTACGGCGCGCAGCGCGTCGTGGATGGTTCCCTTACGGTGGGGCTGCTGCAGCCGTTTGGCCTGGCATACCAGGAGGAGAACAACCGCGAGGTGCTCTCACGCTACGGGAACCTCTGCACCCGGCTCATGGCCGCCTGGCACGAAGGGCAGGGCCTTGTCCCTGCGCGGAGGAAGGGGGGCAGTAGCGGCGCCATTCGCGTGGGAGTCGTATCCGCGCAGTTCCACGACCATTCCGTCTGGAATGCCATCGTAAAGGGCTGGTTCCAGATGCTCGACCCCGACCGGGTTTCATTGCACGGGTTCCACGTCGGAAGCGACGCGGACCAGGAAACACGGTTTGCCGCCGCCCGTGCCTCGCAGTTCGAGCAGGGGAAGCGCGCAGTGCGGCAGTGGGTGGAGGCAGTTCGCGACGCGCAGCCGGACGTGCTCATCTATCCCGAAATCGGGATGTCGCCCGTGGCAGTGGCGCTGGCGAGCCTGCGTCTGGCGCCGGTTCAGGTCGCTTGCTGGGGGCACCCGGAGACGACAGGGCTACCGACGGTCGACTATTACCTGTCCGCCGAGGACATGGAGCCTGAAGGGGCGCAGGCGAACTACACGGAACGGCTGGTCGCCTTGCCGCACCTCGGCTGTTTCGTTCAGCCCGGTCAGGTCGAGGCGGTGGTTCCCGATCTCGGCCAGTGGGGGATCGACGCGCGCGCTCCGCTCTTGCTGTGTCCGGGTACTCCCTTCAAGTACGCGCCGCAGCACGACCGGATCTTCCTGGAGATCGCTCAGCGGCTGGGCCGCTGCCGGTTCGTTTTCTTCATATTCGGGGAGGGCGGCCTGTCCGAGAGACTGCGCCGGCGGCTGGAGGGGGTGTTTGCCGGAGGCGGGCTCGATTCCGGCGATTTCGTCAGCTTCATACCGTGGCAGAACCGGGCAGGGTTCTCCGGCTGGCTCACGCGCGCAGACGTGTTCCTGGACACTATCGGCTTCTCCGGCTTCAATACCGCACTGCAGGCGGTGGAATGCGGGCTGCCGATCGTCACGCGCGAAGGCCGCTTCCTGCGCGGGCGGCTGGCGAGCGGGATACTCAAGCGCATGGGATTGCCTGAACTGGTTGCGCAATCGGAGCAGGATTACATCGCGTCGGCGGTCACGTTGGCGCAGGACGTCAGGTATCGTCAGCATGTTCGCAGCCGCATCGCCCAATCCCGTCATGTGCTGTTCGGGGACCCGGCGCCTGTTCGAGCGTTGGAGGCGTTTCTCCTCGAGCGCGGTCGAAGCTCCACCCCGGAATCCCGCTGACGATTTTTGTCACTTTGTGACAAAAGCAGATACGGAATCCGGCCCCACCGTGCGGATGAGCGCGTAATACGCCTCGCAATCCCACCCGACAATCCGTGATTTTTCACGGTTTTGGCCGTCATCTTCCTCTGGTACGTTACTTGCTGGACCCTGGCGGCGAGCAATGAAAATTGCTTGTTTGTTCAGGGGTTAACTACGAAAGGAGCAATAAATGCGTCACATCCAGAAAGGCTTCACGCTGATCGAACTGATGATCGTGGTCGCGATCATCGGTATTCTTGCAGCGGTGGCGTTGCCGGCGTATCAGGACTACACCGTCCGGGCGAAGATGTCCGAGGTGATCCTGGCGTTGAGCGCGTGCCGCACGACCATCACCGAGATCTATCAGTCCGGTGGCGTGGCGCCTGCCGCAAACGGCTGGGGCTGCGGGGAAGCCGGCGGTTCGGGCACGCCCATCTCGTCGAAGTACGTCAATCAAATCACCACCGACGCCAACGGCGTGGTCTTCGCAACGATCACGGGCATCAACACCGACGTCAACACCAAACTCCTGACGTTGGTCCCGTTGAAGGCGGCGGCCACAGCCGCAGCGTACAACACCAGCTCTGGCGCGGGCCTGTACGGCTGGACTTGCGGCAGCTCGGTCACGGGCACGACCGTAAGCGCCAAGTACCTCCCGGGTTCCTGCCGCGGCTAATCGGCAAGCACGGGAAGCAACAACGAGAGGTACCCTTCGGGGTACCTCTTTTTTTTGGCCTTGTCCGTGAGTGCAATCTCGAACACCGCGAACCGGTTCCCGGCGCGGGCATGCGCCCTGCTGATCACGGCCCTGGCGGGCGCTCTCTACCTGCCATTCCTCGCCAATCCGCCGGTCTTCGACGATCTTTACTTTTTCTGGGGGTCGAATTTCGCGTACCACGCGACGCACCCGTTCGGCCTCGAGCTGAGGCTGCCGCCTCATTTTTCGCTGGCGGTGGTTCAGCTGATCTGGTGGGAGCACATCGAGGCGCACCGCATTCTCGCTCTCGCGTTTCACATTGCATGCGCGCTTGCGGTGTACAAGCTGATCTTCGACATCCAGCGGTATGCGGCCCCGAAAATAGCCGCGGTCCCGGCAGCCACCTTTGAGTCGCACGCGCCGGCGCTCGTCGCCGCGGCCGTGTTTGCCGTCCACCCTATAGCGGTGTACGGCGCGGGCTATCTCATCCAGCGCGCCACGGTTTTTGCCACGCTGTTCTCTCTCGTCTCGGTCATCCTTTACCTGCGCGGGCTTGCCCGTCGCAGCCACGCCGACGCGGTTGCAGCGGCGCTGTTGTACTCGATGGCGGTGCTGTCCAAGGAGACCGCCGTGCTATTGCCCGCCGCGGCGGCGGCAGCCGGGCTGATCGTGGCGGTGGATCGGAGATTCCTGCTGCGCCACGCCGCCCTGTATCTCGCGTGTTGTGCGCCGGCGGCGGCGCTCGTGACTTACCTGGTCAGGGTGAAGATCGGCTCCGGGTACGAGCCGGATTTCGGGATCGTATCGGCCCACGTCGCGCAAGCCGATGGAGCGGCTCTTGCTTTCGGGTCGGCGTGGCTCGAGAGCGCCGTTACCCAGGCCGGGATGTTCTTCCGCTATCTCGCCCTCTGGCTGTTTCCCTACACGGGCGCCATGTCCTTCGACTGGCGTATCGATTTTGCGGGGCACTGGCCGCCGGCGTTGGCGGTGCTGGCGGTGATCGGATTCGCCAGCTACGGTCTGCTCGGCGCCGGGTTGATCGCGAGGGGAGGGAGCGCCCGCGTGGCGGGATTCGGCCTGCTGTTTCCGTGGATCTTGTTCTTCACCGAGCTCGTGACGGTACGCTTCCAGGAGCCCTTCGTGCTCTACCGCAGCTATCTGTGGGCGCCGGGTCTGATGGTGCTGCTCGCCGTGGCGCTCGCCCGCTTACCCGTCCGCCTGGTCGCCGTGTTCGCGCTCGTTACCCTTCCGCTGCTGTTCTACCAGGCCCACGACCGCCTGCAAACCTTCTCGAGCGGACTCGCGCTGTGGGAGGACGCAGTGGCAAAGCTCCCCCCGCAAGCCGTTCCCGGCGGCTCCCGCACGCTCTACTACTTGAGCCGCCAGTACCTGTCCGTGGGCCGCCCCGAGCGGGCAGCCGAGCTTGCCGAACGCTGCCTTGCGGAATATCCGGCAACCTATGACTGTCACTACGGCCGCGCGGAGGCCCACCTGCGCCGCAACGAGGTGCACGAAGCGCTGCCGCACCTCGCGCGCGCGGTCGCGCTGCGCCCGGAGCGGGGCGTGGCGCGGAACAAGCTGGGACTCGTCCTTGAATACATGGGGTGCATCGAGGAGGCGAAGCAACAGTACCGGCTCGCCATCAAGCTGCAGGTTCTCGACGCCCCGCAAAACTTGCAGCGCCTTGAATCCCCCGGCAGCAGCCCGCAGCGGCCGGTGAAGCCCAGACCGGCCAACGAGTTCTGCAGCCGCGCCTCGCCCTAGCCGGCATGCGTTGAAGGGACCGTGGGCGCGCCACGATCACTCGAGGTTGCTGACGTAAATCACCTGCGGGGGTATCACGCCACGGGGATAGAGCGCGGCGCTGTAAACGCGCCAGAGCCGCTGCGCTTCCTCCCTTTCGCCGGCAGCGTGCGCGCCGAGCATGGCGGTGAGGAGCAGGTAGCGCCCCCAATCGTCCCCCCCCTCGCCCCGACCCTGCTCGAGCAGCGCACGCCCGCGGGAGAGCATGCCGCGCCCGTCGCGCGCCGCGATCGCGGCATAGAGCTCGAGCCGTTCGCGTACCCGCGGCGCGAGCTTGCCAGGCGCGCAGCCGAGCCACCGCCGCTCGATCCATAGCGAGCGCCTGAGGTCCGGTGCGAGCCTGGCGAGCGTCAGCTCGGCCGCAGCGTGCAGCTGCTCGATGGCCCCGGGCGCGACCGAAGTGCCGCAAAGTGCGCCCGGCCGCTTCAGGGCGAGCAGGGGAAGGACAGCCCGCCGCTCCGCGGACGCGAGCGGGTCGGTCGAGGCGTTGAGCAGGCCGCGCGCGACTTCAAGCGCGGTCGACTGGGTGCGCAGGCCGCTCGACCGGACGAATTGCGGGACGGGTTCCCGCAGGTAGCTCCCTGGTTTGTTTCTGGCCATCTCCAGGATCGGCAAGTTCGCCGTCGCCAGCGCGGAAAGCGCGCTCGCCACGCTGCCGTGGAAGCGCGCGCGAGGGGCATCGAGCTGCACGTAGGGCCGGTAGTCCGAGTTGACGGGCGCGCCGAGTGGCGTGAACAGGGGCATGATGTCGCGCTTTGCGCCGATGGCGAGGGCAGCGAGCTCCTCTGCGCGCGTGATGCCGAGGCGCTTCAGCTGCTCCATGAAGGCGGTCTCTCCGGCCGGCAGTGCGCCGAGGCGCGGCACCTGGCCCTCGGCGACGGCGACCACGATGAGATCGACCCCGTTCGTCTCGTAGATCTCGAAGTCCGGGAAATTTTCGGCGAGCGCCGCCAGGACGGAGCCCAGCAACCGGTCGTTGAACTCGTAGGTCTGCAGCCACTGCACCAGCAGGCCGCCCGGCGCCAGGTAGCGCTTGACGTCCCGGTAGAACTCCGTCGTGAACAGGCTTGCGACGCCGTTGACCCAGGGATTCGAGGGCTCCGAGATGATCACATCGTAGCGCTTGCCGTGGCGCGCGAAATAGCTCTTGGCGTCCTCGTAGACGATATTGCTGCGCCGGTCGCGGAACGGGCGCACGACGCGTGGCGCGAAGGCGAGCGCCCCGGACACCATCGCCGGCTCGATCTCGATCGAGTCCACCTGTCGCGGCCCGCTGTGCGACAGCAGCGCTTCGGCGGTGAGACCGGATCCGAAGCCGATGTTGGCATAAGTCCTGGCGTCGGGTTTCATCAGCAAGGGCAGGGCGGCGGCGACCACCATGGTGTATTCATCGCCGGCCGGCTCGAGATCCGGGTTCATCTGGATGGTCGCGTCCGGCTTGCCGTTGGTGATGATTCCGACCGTGCTATCGCCCTGGCGCCGCACGGCGATCGAGGCGGTCTTGCCGTCGCGATAGTAAAAAACCTGGCTGTCGGCGAAATGCGCGACGCCATAGCGGAACACGCCGGACGAAAGCCGGTGCGGGTCGAGCGCGCCGGCGCGCGCGGCCGCGGTCGCGGCGAGCATGCCGGCGATCAGGGCGGCAAACGCGTAGGCGCGCCGGAACGCCGCCTGCGAGTAGCGCAGCAGCCACGCCCCGAGCAGCACGTCTGTCGCGGCGCCCACCACCAGCGCGAGCTTCATGCCGGCTTCCGGGACCAGCACGTGCACGGCGAGCAGCACGCCGGCGATGGCGCCGAGGGTGTTGGCGGAATAGATCTGGCCGATCGCGCGCTCGCCGTGTCCGCTCCGCAGCAGCACATGGGTGAAGAGCGGCAGCGTCATGCCGGCGAAGAAGGTCGCCGGCAGCATGATCGCGAAAGCGATGGCGTGGCTGAACAGGTTGAACAGCGGATAGGCGCCGTCGTTGCGCTGCAGCACGCTGAGCGCGTACGCCATCCAGTCGTAGGTGTAGTCATACACGAATATGGTCGCGAGCGCCGCGAGCCCCATGGCGACCTGCACGATCCCGGAGAAGCGTACCGGATCGGCGAAGCGGTCTATGCGACGGCGTATCCACAAGCCCCCCAGGGCAAGCCCGGTAATGAAAGCCGACAACATCAGCTCGAACGCGTGGAACGAGGAGCCGAGCACGAGGGAAAGCATCCGGATCCACGCGATCTCGTAGACGAAGGACGACGCCCCGGTCACGAACGCGGCGACGAGGAACAACCGCACCGTGTAGGCGCCGACAGGCGCCAGGCCCTGGGCGGGAGCTGCCGCCGGTGCGCGCGGCTCGCCTGCGCGCGCGACGGCAAGCACGACCGCCGCGAGGGCGAGATTGAGCAAGCCTGCGCCGCGCATGGTCCCCGGCATGCCCAGCCACCCCAGCAGCAGGAACGCCGCCGCCAGCGCTCCGACCGCGGCGCCGATCGAATTGGTGAAGTAGAGCATCGCCAGGTGGTGGCCGCTCGCCGCTGGACTGCGCCGGATTACGGACCCGCTCATCAGCGGAAAAGTCATTCCGAGCAGCACCGTTTGCGGGACGATGAGCAAGCCGCAGATGCCGTACTTGTAGATCTCCACAACGAGCGGTGAGCCGAGCGCCGGAATGACGTGGTCGAGCGAGAGCTGGGTCAGCGCCACGAACAGCTCGTGGAACACCAGCGCGGCCAGCCCGATGGCCGCTTCGATCCAGCCGTAAACGGCGAGCAGGTTGCCGATACGCTGGCTCCAGCGGCTCGCGATCCAGGCGCCAATCGCCATGCCGCCCATGAACGCGGCAAGCACGAACGACTGCGCGAACGCGGCCGAGCCGAGAAAAAGCTTGAGGTAGTGCGACCAGACGGATTCGTAGATGAGGCCGGTGAAGCCTGACAGCGTGAACAGGCCGAAAAGCAACTTGACGTTCCCGCTTGGCATACCTCGTCCGATCGCGAAAAGAGCGAGTGTAGCCCGCGCGCAGGCCTTTCGCCACGGCCGCGTTGCGGCTCATGACATACGTTGGTATCCTCCGCGGGCGTGCATTTTGCCATCCCAATGCCGGCGGAATTCATCGATACTGCGCCTCGTTGCGGCGCTACGTAGGAAGCCCCCAAACGCCAGCCGATGCCGTCCGATCTGCGCATTGCCCTGTGGGTTGGCCTCGCCGTGCTCGGGCTGACCGAGGCGTTGGCGCTCACGGGGATCACGCAGCCTCCGCACGCGCGGCTCCTCAGGATTTACGCTTCGCCGGACGCATTGTTCGTGCTGGGCGAGTTCGCGACTGTGTTCTGCATCCTCTACCTTTGCTCGCGCCCGCGCTGGCGCGAAGTCGCGGTTGCCGGCGCCGGCGGCGTCCTGCTCACCGCCGCCTATCTGGCGCTGCGACCGCACGAAGCGGCTCGCCCGGTCAGCGACTGGCTGTATTTGCTCATCGGCGGGTTCGGGCTGACGGCTGTTCTCGCATTGATTGCACGCGTCCGTGGCGCGCCGTCCCAACGGTCGCTTGCATTGACGCTCGTGGCGGCCTTCGGATTGGTGCTGGTTTACGACACGTTCGTGGAATCGCTGCTGGTATTCACTGCGGCGCTGCACCCGCGCACCTACGATGCAATCGCATTCAACCTGGACGCGACGCTCGGTTTTTCCCCAGCCGTCCTGACTTCGCTCGCGGTGAACGGGTGGCCGCCTCTGCTCGCCGTGGTGACGGCGGTTTACGACTATCTGCCATACGCCTTCGCGGTGCTCTATGGCATGCAACTGGCGCGGCCGGAGCGCGCGCCGGTCAGCCTGCTGCTGGCGTACACGGTGAGCGGTGCGATCGCGATTTTTCTCTATCATGCCTGTCCGATCGCGGGTCCGCGCTATGCTTTCGGGGACCACTTCTATGCGTGGCCAGTCGCGCCCGCCAGCGATCTGCTGGCGGTGTCTCCGGCGCCGCGCAACGGCATGCCCTCCATGCACTTCGGGTGGGCGCTGCTGATGTGGATGCATGCGTGCTTCATCGGACGCGGCGTGCGAGCGGCGTTCGCGGTGCTGGCCGGGCTGATGTTCCTCGCGACGCTGGGGCTGGGGCAACACTATCTGGTCGACCTGGCGGCAGCGCCGCCCGCAATCGTCGCATTGCAGGCTCTGTGCGCGACGAGCCTGGGATGGGCCAACCGGGAACGCCTTCGCGCGCTGGTGGCGGGAGGAATGCTCACGCTCGCCTGGATCCTGGCGGTGCGCTACGGGATAGCCCTGT
>DATFVY010000146.1:0-17158 GCA_035259925.1 Burkholderiales bacterium | reverse complement strand
GTTCATCGGGCGGATGCTGCCGCCCGAGACGACGGCCGACAAGATGGTGCTGATGGCGCGCGGCCTCTACGAGACGCTCGAGATCGCGGTCATAGCCTCGGCGCTCGGCATCCTGCTCTCCTTGCCCATCGGGCTGCTCGCGGCACGGAACCTGATGCCCGCGTGGGTCACGTGGCCGACGCGCCTGTTCATAGCGCTGTGCCGCGCCTTCCACCAGGTGATCATCGCCATCCTGTTCGTGAAGGCGGTGGGCTTTGGCGCGCTCGCCGGCATCCTTGCGCTGACGGTGGCTTCGATCGGCTTCGTCGCCAAGCTGTTCGCGGAGGCGATCGAGGAGATCTCGTTGAAGCAGGTGGAGGCGATCCGCGCCACCGGCGCGCCGTTCCTGAATGTCATCACCTACGGCGTGATGCCGCAGGTGCTCACCCGCTTCGTCGGCTTTGCTACCTACCAGTTCGACTCCAACATCCGTAACTCCACCATGGTCGGAATCGTCGGTGCCGGCGGCATCGGCGGCACCATGTTCGCCGCGTTCCAGAAGTTCGACTACGACTACCTCCTCACCATACTCATCGCGATCGTCGCCATGATCATGGTGAGCGAGGCGCTGCAGAACTGGATCAAGAAGCTCTACCAATAGGGCACGCCACAGAGAGCACGGGTCAATGAAACAACTCGTACCATTGTCCCGCGTTTTCTCCGGGCTCTCTGTGGCTGATTCGAGGTTCCAGCCTTGACCCCCACGGCCGCGATCGACCGCGAGTGGAAGCGCTACACGCCGCGCCAGCGCCTGGCGCGCTTTGCGCTCTACCTCGGCCTGGTGCTCGCGGTCGCAGCGAGCCTGCGCACCGTGCAGATCATCCCGGAGTTCCTCTACGACGCCCCTGAGCAGATGGCCGATCTCTTCAAGCGCATGTGGCCCATCGCCTGGTCGTTCTATCCCCGCGGCGTGCACGATGCGCTGATCGAGACGCTGCACATCGCGACGCTCGGTACGATACTGGCCATCGTGATGGCGCTGCCGCTCGGGATCCTCGCCGCGCACAACATCACGCCCCACGCCGGGCTCAACTACCTGGCGAAGCTCCTGCTCGTGTCCTCGCGCTCGGTCAACTCGCTGGTATGGGCGCTGCTGTTCGTGGCGATATTCGGCCCCGGCGCGCTCGCCGGAACCATGGCGATCGCATTTCGATCGATCGGCTTCGTGGGCAAGCTATTCGGCGAGGCGCTGGAGGAGGCGCGGCCGGGGCCGATCGAGGCGCTGAGGGCGGTCGGCGCGCCCCGGACCAGCATCTTCATCAAGGGCTACTGGCCGCAGGTCGAGCCCGCGTTCTGGGCGATCGCGCTGTTTCGCTGGGACATCAGCGTGCGCGAGTCGGCCGTGCTGGGGCTGGTCGGCGCCGGCGGCATCGGCATGGCGATCAACGCCGCGATGGACCTGTTTCAGTGGGAGCGCGTGGCGCTGATGCTGGTCGTGATCTTCGCCGTGGTGATCGTCGCGGAGATCGTGGTCACCTATATCCGCAAAAAAATCATCTGACCCGCCCTACCAGCGCGCTTTCCCCGTCGATATGTCCATGATCATGCGCGTTGCGAGATACAGCCGCGGCTCGATGGAGCTCACCAGGATGTATTCCGCATTGGTGGAATGCGCCCCGAAGCCCTGCAGCGCGAAGCCCTCGACGACGGGCCCCCTGGCCTTCAACGAGGCGAACGCGGCGTCGGTGGCGCCGCCCGGAGAGACTTCCGTCACCGTGAGCTTCCTGCCGAGCTCGGCGTAGATCGTCTGCGCATGCGCCGAGAGCGCGCGCGAAGCGGGCGTCGGCTCGAGCGGCGGCCAGCGGCGTTCGAACACCAGCTCCACCTGCGAGTCGGGCAGCAGCTTGTTCTTCACGCGCTCGCGCAGCTTCTGCTCGATGCCGTCATAGTCGGCAAGGCGCGCCACGCGGACGTCGGCGCTCGCCTGCGCCCCGGGCGGAATCATGTTGCTGACGATGCCGGCGCGCGCCAGCGTCCAGTTCACCTTCACGCCGGTGGCCGGGTCGGAAAGGTTGCGCGTCTGCATGATCTGGTGCGCCATCTCGTCGAGCGCGTTGACGCCTTTCTCCGGGGCGCTGCCGGCGTGCGAGGCGCGCCCGCGCACGGTGAGGATCGCCGCAGCCTGGCCGCTGGTGGCGAGCCGCAGCTGGTCGTTCGCGCCCGCGCCCTCGAACGACAGCACGACGTCGTGCTCGGCGCCAAGACGCGTGTGATGGTTGCGCGAGGCGGGCGAGCCAATCTCCTCGTCTCCATTGAAGAAGACGGTGAGCGTGCCGTAGTCGCGGAATTTCAGGGCCCGGAGGATGGCGAGCGTGTGCAATATCGTCGCCAGCCCGCCGCGCTGGTCGGCGATGCCGAGCCCGTAGGCCTGGTCGCCGTCGATGCGAAACGGCTGCTGCGCCAGCATGCCGCGCGGGTAGACCGTATCCATGTGCGCGATCAACAGGATCTTCCTCGTGCCCTTGCCGGTGAAAGTCGCGCGCACCATCTTGCCCAGCTTCTCCGGCGTGTCGGATAGGCGGACCGTATCGGCTTCCACGGGTTCGATAAGCTCGACCTTGCCGCCGAGAGCTTTCAGCTTTGCGGCAAGCAGGTTCGTGATCTTGTCGAGCTCCTCGATCTCGCGGCTGCCAGACTCGATCGCGGTAAGTTCTTTCAGCGTGTCGAGCAGCGCTGGCCGCTCCTTTCGCGCCAGGTCGAGGATTGCTTCCACGGGCTGGCCGGCGGCTACTGCCGGCATGGCGAGAATGGCGCCCGCCAGCACGCTGCGCAACGCTTTCAGCGTTCGGTCAGCTCCCACGACACCTCCCTGTCAGATCACTTCTTCTTCCACAGCTCGGCGAGCGCGCCCACCGCCGCGTCCACATCGGGAGCGGCGATGTGGCGATGGGTGACGAAGCGCAGGACGTGGATGTCGGCGGGCGCGACCAGAACGCCCTTCTGCTTCAGGTCCGCGGACCACTGCGCCGCGCGCTTGCCGCTCTTCTTCACGTCCACGCGCACGAGGTTGGTCTCGACATCCTTCGGATCGCACAGGCTGGCGTCGATGCGGTGAAAGCCCTCCGCCAGCCGCCTGGCGGTCTGGTGGTCGTCGGCCAGCCGGTTCGCCATGGTCTCGAGCGCCACGATGCCCGCGGCGGCGAGCGGCCCCGCCTGGCGCAGGTTGCCGCCGACCATGCGGCGGCAGGCGCGCGCCCGCTCGATGAAGGCGGCGGGTCCACACAGCACCGAGCCCACCGGCGCCGAGAGGCCCTTCGAGACGCAGAAGCACACCGAGTCCGAATGCTGCGCTACCGACGCGACGGTCGCGCCCAGCGCCTGCGCGGCGTTGAAAATGCGCGCGCCGTCGAGGTGCACGGGAACGTCCTTCTCGCGCGCGAGCCCGTACACCGTCCGCATGTGCGCCACCGGCAGCACTGCGCCGCCCGCGCGATTGTGCGTGTTTTCCATCCACACCAGCGCCGTGCCCATGTGATGGCGCGTCAGCGGCCGGATGGACTCGCGCAGGAGGTCGAGGTCCATCGCGCCGCGCTTGCCGGGTATGCCGCGATAGAACAGCCCGGCCACGGCTGCGATCCCGCCCAGCTCGGCGTTCAGGGTATGCGAGCCCTCCTCGAGCAGAACTTCGCCGCCGCGGGAGCCGTGCGCGAGCATCGCGACGAGGTTCGCCATCGTTCCGCTCGGCATGAAGGCGCCCGCTTCCTTGCCGGTGCGCTCGGCGGCGAGCGCCTCGAGCTTTCTCACGGTCTCGTCGCCGTCGCGCGAGTCGTCGCCGAACGTCGCCTCGCGCATGGACTCGAGCATCGCCTCGGTGGGCCGGGTAACGGTATCGCTGCGGAGATCGATCATGGTGTAAACCTGGGATGAACCGCCAAGACGCCAAAACACCGCCAGAATATCAGATCAATTCAACGGCCCGCCAGAATGAAATCCGCGAGCTCGCGAAAACCCGCCCCGCCAGGGGCTGCCGTCACGTACTTTGGCTCATGGCGAAGGCGGCCCGCGAAATCGCGTATGTTCGCCACCCCGACCGAGTGGGGGAAGAACGCGAACATCGGCGCGTCGTTGGGCGAGTCGCCGACGAAAGCATGCGCCGCGCGCGCCGCGTCGAGATCAACGCCGAACTCGTCGCGCATGAGCCGCCTGGCCATGGTGAGCTTGTCGTAGGCGCCGAACCAGCCGTTGACATGGATGGAGCTCACTTTCGCGGTCAGGCCGCGCGCCTGCATCAGCGCGACGATGCGCTCGACGGCGTCCGGCGGGAGCGACGCGACATCCTCGCGGTAGTCGATGGCGAGATCGGCCTCGCGGTAGGGCTGATCGGCCGCGACCGCGCAGCCCGGAACCGCCTTGACGATTTCGTTCCCGATGGCGGCGAGCCGCTCGCGGTTGCGCGCCCTCGTCGCGGCGTCGTCGGCGTACGTCCGCCGCATCGCCCGCTTGCCGTGGTCGTAGCGGAAGTAAAGCGCCCCGTTCTCGCCGACGACCGCCGCGACCGGCCAGAAGCGCGCGATCATGTCGCACCAGCCGGCGGGGCGGCCGGTGATGGGGATCACGCTGAGCCCGGCCGCCTGCAGGCGCTCCAGCGCGGCATACGCCTGCCCCGTGAGCTGCCCGTTCGTCGTCAGCGTGTCGTCGATATCGCAGAACACGCCGCGAATCGCCCGGCGTTCGGTCTCGGGAAACTCCTTCAGTGGGAGCATGGAGTCAGGCAATGGGAAATAGACTTGGCTACGCGCATCCTGGACATGAAATTGCAGGGATGGAGAGCTTTTTTCCTTATAGCGGTCATCTACACACTTCCTCACCCGCCGGCGGCTCGGGCTGTGCGACGAACCGGAAGCGCTTCGGCACGTCGCCGGAAGCGATGGGCTCGATCCTGAGCTTCGAGCCGCCGACATTGAGCCAGAGGGCCGCCGCCTGCCCGCGCTGGAGTGTCTCCATGAGCTGGTCGAGCTCGGTCTCGTCCACGGGGCGCGCCTTCGCATCCAGCAGCGAGGGCACCAGCCGCTCCAGGTCGCGGTCGTGGATCGTGCCCGCGCCGTGCTCGCTCTCGACGATCAGGACGCCGCTCTCGTCCACCCACACGCCGCCCACCCGCGCCACGGGCTTCTCGTTGTGGGTGCGCAGCTCGAGCGGGTCGCCCTCGCGGTTCACCGTGCGCAGGACGAACGGCGCGTAGTCGAGATTCACGAACACACGCTGCGGCCCGTTCTGGAAGTACCAGCAGCCGCGCTCGTCGCGCGCGTAGTTGCGCCCGATGAACTCGGTGACGAGGGGATGGGGGATGCGCTCGCCCTTGATCAGCCACTGCCCGCGCCGGTTGAGCCCGAGCCAGCCATAGACTGCCGGCACGTTGGGCCACTTGGCCATGCCGCGGAGAACAATCTCGTCCATAGCCGTAGGAGAATGGCTGCGCGTTGTGCGGCAGCTTCGCTGTCCGTTCCAACGCGCAGAAATAGAACCGGCGCCTCGCGTCCGGTTCTATTGTTCTTCGGCGTGCGCCGTGGCGGTCTTCGCGTGCTGCTCGGAGAGGTTTTTCTGGACGCTCGGCGGCACCGGGTCATAGCGCGCGAACTCGATCGCGTACGAACCCTGCCCGGCGGTGACCGACTTGAGCCGCGCCTGGTAGTTGTTGAGCTCGGCCAGCGGCACCATGCCCTTGATGATCAACGTGCCCGGCGCGACGGAATCGGTGCCGGAAAGCTGGCCGCGCTTGGACGAAAGATCGCCCGCGATGTCGCCCATGTTGTTCTCGGGCGCGGTAATCTCGATATTGACGACGGGCTCCAGGATGATCGGCCGCGCCTTGCTGATGGCATCCATGAAGGCGCGTTTGCCCGCTGCGATGAACGCGACTTCCTTCGAGTCGACTTCGTGGTACTTGCCGTCGTAGACAATGACGCGCACGT
The DNA here is from genome assembly GCA_035259925.1 of Burkholderiales bacterium. Classification (GTDB taxonomy): domain Bacteria; phylum Pseudomonadota; class Gammaproteobacteria; order Burkholderiales; family SG8-41; genus SG8-41. The sequence continues at coordinate 11,207 of DATFVY010000146.1, read as the reverse complement.
CGTGCACCGGGTAGCCCGCCACGGGTCCCACGTCGAGCACCTGCCGCACGCCTTTTTCCACGGCGGGAATGAACTGGCCGGGGATGGTGCCGCCCTTCACCTGGTCCACGAACTCGAAGCCCGAGCCGCGCTTGAGGGGCTCGATGCGCAGGAACACTTCGCCGAACTGGCCCGCGCCGCCGGTCTGCTTCTTGTGGCGGTGATGACCTTCCGCCCTCGCGGTGATGGTCTCGCGGTAGGGAATGCGCGGCGGCTTGGTCGTGACCTCGACGTGGTACTGGTTCGCCATGCGGTCGAGGATGTAGCGCATGTGGAGGTCGCCCAGCCCGCTGATGATGGTCTGGTTGACGGTGGAATTGTGCTCCATCTTGAAGGTGGGGTCCTCGGCCGAGAGCTTGTGCAGCGCATCCGAGATCTTCTGCTCGTCGCCGCGGCGCTTCGGCTCGATGGCGAGGCTGTGCATCGGGGTCGGGAATTCGAGCGGGACGAGATGGATGTGATCTTCGTCGTGCGAGTCGTGCAGCACGGCGTCGAAGTGGATCTCGTCGATCTTGGCCACCGCGCCGATGTCGCCCGGCACCAGGGCGTCGGTCTCGACGAAATCCTTCCCCTGAAGCAGGTAGGCGTGGCCGACCTTGAACGCCTTGCGCTGCTCGCCGACGAAGAGCTGGGTGTCCTTGGTGATCGTCCCCTGGTGCACGCGGAACACGCCGACCTTGCCCACGAACGGGTCGATCATCACCTTGAAGACATGGGCGAGCGCGTGTTTCTTCGCGTCGGGCTCGACGCGGAAGGGCTGCGCCTTCTCGCGTTCACCCTTCACCAGCTGCGGCGGGTTGCCCTCGGTCGGATTGGGCATCAGCTTCACGAAGATGTCGAGCAACTCGGCCACGCCGGCGCCGTTGCGCGCGGAGACGAAGCACACCGGGATCAGGTGCCCTTCGCGCAGCGCCTTCTCGAACGGCGCGTGGAGCTCTTCCGGCGCCACCTCGCCCTTCTCGAGGTATTTCGCCATCAACTCCTCGTCCACCTCCACCACCTGGTCGACCAGCGCGCTGTGCGCGTCGGCGACCGAGGAGAAATCCGCCTCGCCCGCGGGATTGAAGAAACAGTCCACGACGCGCTTGCCGTCGTCGGCCGGCAGGTTGATCGGCAGGCATTCCTTGCCGAAGGTGGCCTGCAACTTTTCCAGCACGCCCTCCAGGTCCACGTTCTCGGCGTCGATCTTGTTGACGATGATCATGCGGCAGATATCGCGCTTGCGGGCCCAGCTCATCATGCGGCTGGTGATCATCTCGACGCCGTTCTGCGCGTTCACCACGACCGCGGCGGTTTCCACGCCCGGCAGCGCGCCGATCGCCCGGCCGATGAAATCGGGCAGGCCCGGCGTGTCGATCAGGTGGACTCGCGTGTCGCGGTGCTGCAGGTGGACGGCGGAGGCGTTGAGCGAGTGCAAGTACTGCTTCTCGAGGGGATCGAAGTCGCAGACCGTGGTGCCTTTCTCCACGCTGCCTGTGCTGGTGATGGCGCCGGCTTTGGCCAGCAGCGCTTCGGTGAGCGTCGTCTTGCCGGCCCCGCCATGGCCTACGAAGGCAATGGTGCGGATGGCTTCTGGGGAAAACTTGGGCATGGACTCCTCCGGCCCTCTTTTCGCCGTCGTGATTGGGGGGTTAGTCGAGTATAAACGCGCCCCAGTCGGCGGTTCAACCCTTTCCAGCCCCCGGCTCCGTTTATAGCGGGAACCGGTACGGCAGCGAGGCCGAAACCGTCAACCGAATCAAAGGAGACTGACGATGAGTTGGAGGAGAATCGCGGCCGCCATCGTGCTGGCTGGCACAGCTGGCACCGCCGGAGCAGTCGGCAGGCTGGCGGATGTGACGATCTACGATCGCGTGGAAAACCGGACGCTGCCGGTGTATCAGCACCAGGGCCGCCACTACGTGGCGGGAAGGCCCGGAAGCGAGTACCAGATCCGGGTGCGCAACCGCACCGGCGACGACCTGCTGGCGGTCGTGTCGGTGGACGGCGTCAACGCGGTCAACGGGGAAACCGCGCATTGGAGCCAGCCCGGATACGTCCTGGGAGCGCACCAGGCCTACGACATCCGGGGCTGGCGCAAGAGCCTGCAGCGGGTATCCGCATTCTTCTTCACCGAGCACTCCAACTCCTACGCCGCGCGCACGGCCCGGCCGGACAACGTCGGCGTAGTCGGGGTCGCGCTGTTCAGGCGCAAGGCCGAGCCGGCCGCGCTCATCGAGGAGCCGTTACCGCGGCCGCGGCTGCAGTCGGAACCTTTCACGTCCGGCCCGCGCGACGATAGCCCGTACCCGTCGGGCGCGGACTCGACCTTCTCTCTCGGGGGAAGCGGGCTCTTTGCGGAGGGGTCTGCGGACTATAGCCGCGAGCGTGCGCGGACGTCGCCTTCGCTCGGGACCGGCCATGGCCGCAACGAAACGTCGCGTGTCGGCACCACGCAATTCGAGCGCGCGACGGCGGGTCCGGAGGAGGTCATCGCCATTCACTACGACACCTACAGCAACCTGGTGGCGATGGGCGTGATCCGGGCGCCGCGTATCGCGACGCCGTTTCCCGGGCACTTCGTGCCCGACCCCCGGTGAGGAGCAAACGACGAAGGGCGAGGAGAGAAGTGCGATGGGTGATGGGTGAAAACCGCCCCGGCGGGAGATTCGTCCGCCGCATCCCGTTTACCGGCGGGTGGCCAGGGGGCATACTGGCAACCCGTCATGGGGTGGGGCGCGGAGAGCAGCGACGAGGAGCTCATGCTCGGCTATCGCGACGGCGATGCCGCCGCGTTCGACGTGCTCTACGCGCGCCACAAGGGCGGCCTCTACCGCTACCTCCATCGCCAGTGCCGCGATGCGGGCGCCGTGGAGGAGCTGTTCCAGGATGTGTGGATGAATCTCATCCGGGCGCGCGCGGGCTACACGGTCCAGGCCAAGTTCACGACCTACCTCTACCGCCTTGCGCACAACCGTCTGATCGACCACTACCGCAAGAACTCCGCCGCAGCGGTTTCCTCGTTCGAGGACATGGAAGGCGAGGCAGTTGAGGCGCTGGCGGATGATCGAGCCATGCCACCCGATGCCGCGCATGATTCGCGCCAGCAGGCACTGCGCCTGCTGGATCTGCTGGCGGAGCTGCCGGAAGCGCAGCGCGAGGCGTTTCTGCTGCAGCAGGAAGGCGGCATGAGCGTCGAAGAAATCGCCCGGGCGACCGGAGTGACCCGCGAGACGGCGAAGAGCCGTTTGCGCTATGCGATGTCCAAACTGAGACGGGGAATGGGCGAATGGCGATGAAACCAGGCAATGGTGGCGGGGGAAACGGCGAGCGCGATCCGCGGCTCGACGGCCTCTACCGCGATACGCCGCGCGACACGCCGTCCGCCGCTCTGGACGCCGCGATCCTCGCGGCGGCGCGGCGGGAGGTCGGCTCGCGGCCGCGCCCTGCCTCGACCTTGCGGAGGTGGCGGGTGCCGGTATCGATTGCCGCGATCGTCGTCCTCAGCGCGAGTCTCGTGACGCTGATCAGGGAGGAAGCCGACGAGGCTGTGTTGCGCGATGTACGCCAGCCTACGGCGACACCCGCAGCGCCCGCGGCGCAGGCCCTGGAGCGAGTGGGCGAGCCCGCTAAGGCGTCCGAGGACCGCAAGCTCACGGCCCCAACGCCAGAGGCGTTTGCCCTCCGCCGTGACGAGGGCGCTGCCAAGCCGGCCCAGCGGAAGAGCACGGTGGAGCGGGAACAAAAACAGGAACGGGCGCTTTCCGGCACGGCCCCCGCGGCCGCGCCCGAAGCCGCGGCTCCCTCCGCCGCAGCGCCAAAACCCGCGGCTCCCCCCGCCGAGATCGCAAGCGGCTTGTTCTCCCAAGGGACTGAGTCAGCCCGGCGCGCCGAAGCCGATGAAGCCAAGGCACGCGCCAGCATGGGCGGCGTCCTCATCGGGCCGCGGGGCCTGTCTACGGATGAACCGCAAGCTGGGGCGCCCCAACCCAAGCCCATGGCCCCCCCGTCGCGCGGGCTCGAGCAACAAGAGCCGCTCCGATCCAAGCCCTTGGCCGAGGGACCGGTGGTCCAGGACAGGGCCCGGCCTGTGGAGCAGAAGAAAGCCGCACCCGCGCCCGCCTGGCGCGGGCTTGAGCAGGAGCCGCCGCAGAAATGGCTGGAACGCTTGGCGGAGCTGAGAAAGCGGGGGCTCACCCGGGAAGCGGACGAGTTGGTGGCCGAGTTCAAGAAACGCTTCCCGGACTACCCGCTTCCGGCGGGTACGGAATAGGACGTGAATCTGCCGGGCAGCGGCGACGATCCAGGACCGGCGCCACCCCGCGAGCCCGCGCTGGAGAATGCTGCCAGCGCGGCTGCGAACCCTGCGTCTTCGACCTCTACTACGAGGCCCTGGCGCGCTACCGCGAGGCATTGAATCTTTGGCTGGATCGCCACCCGGAGGCTCGCGATGCTCCAGCCGGCCCATAGCCATTTCAGTAGCTTAAGCTATTGTATTTAAATGAAATAGTTAGATATGCCAGGGGAACGCCCGGGTGTCCGTCTGTGTCCAATTCATCAAGGGCGGACGCTAAGCTGCGCCGCAGCATCAAAATCCGACTTTGTATTGAACAATGCAGTAAAAACAATATTTAGAGTTATACTGCGTAGCAACAAATAGAGCTCAACAACGGCGGAGTGGCCGATGTGACGGTAACGTTGCAGCCGGGTAGCTGAACCCCTAGAATTAGCCAGCTTCCTATTAAGACCCACAACATATTGTGGTAGGAACTGGACCTGTCCTGAGACGGGGGGTGCTGTTGCCGCGGCGCAATCAGGCTTGGCGGGCACGGAGCAAGTGCCGCGCCCAGGGAAAGGCGGTCATCGTGCGTATCGGAAAGCTGGCGTCGGGCCCGCTCAAGGGATTTGGCCGGGAGCAGCTGGGGCAGTGGCCCCGCAAGGCGGTTACGGTGCTCGTGCTGCTCGCCAGCGTCTCGGCGTGGCTGCTGATCCTGGAGGCCCAGTACGGCCAGCAGTGGCGCGCATCGGAAGCGACGCTGGCGTCACTGACCGAGCCCTCTGCCACGGATGAGGACCCCAAGCCCGCCCCGGGTGCCACGCTCACGCCGGCCCAGGAAAGCCGCTATCGCGCCCTGTCGGAATTCGTTGCCCGGCGCTACCGGGTGTCGCAGGGCGTTGCCTTCGATCTCGTGAGCCATGCCCACCACGTCGGCGGCCAGTTGCAGCTCGATCCGCTGCTGATCATTGCCGTGATCGCGATCGAATCGCGCTTCAATCCCATTGCCGAGAGCGGCGCCGGAGCCAAGGGCCTGATGCAGATCATCCCCAAGTACCATGAGGACAAGCTCGGGGAATTCGGCGGGGAGCACGCGGTATTCAATCCCGAGACGAATATCGAGGTCGGGTCGCAGATACTGAGGGAGTACATCCGCCGCACCGGCAACCTCAGCGTGGCGCTGCAGATGTACGCGGGCGCATTGGGGGACCACGAGGACCGCTACACGCGCAAGGTCCTCAACGAGCGGCAGCGGTTGCAACAGGTGCTCTCCGGCCAGAACCCGCCCGCGCCACCGGCGCCCGTCAAAACGGCGACGGTCGTCCGCGCGACCAGCAACTCGGTAGTCGTGCCCGCCGAGCTCGACTGAGCGCTACCGCGCCGTCCGTGAGGGTCCGGATCGCCTGGAAGGGCGGCGAAGTGACCGCTAACTTGCGGTCCACTCCCACATCAAAACAACTACTTGCAGCATTGCCCTGCGAGGGCGAGGCCAGCACCTGGGGAGACGAGGTCTACTTCGGGATCCCGGTCAAAGCGGTCCTGGAAGCGGACGCCCAGCAGGTCGTCGAGCCAGGCACCGTGTGCTTCTGGGTGCCGGGCCACGCCCTGGCGCTGCCCTTTGGTCCGACACCCATCTCGAAGGGCCAGGAGTGCCGCCTGGCCAACCCCTGCAACGTGCTGGGGAAGATCGAGGGCGACCCGCGGGAGTTGAAGAAGGTGAAGCAGGGAATGGCGATCCGGGTCGAGGCCTTGCCTGATAAACCGTGATCAGTGACCTGTGACTGGTAGATTCGCAGGCTGGCGCTGACGCGCGCTTGTCCCGCGGGTTTCAGCTCCGGTCACAGGTCACTGGTCACCGGTCACGCCTCATCAAAGTTTGTGGGTGCCGATCATCAGGCGCTTGAAGACCGAGTAGCGCTCGCCCACCCCGTCGGCCGTCGGCTCGCGCTTGACGGTGATCCAGACCTCCGTCGGAAAGCTCCCGGCGAGCTCCCGGGTGTAGTTGCATTCGTCCTCCGCGGCGGCCGCTGCCGCTTCCGGCGAGGGCGCTCCCAGGTCCTCCAGCAGGTGCCGGGCCAGCACGTGTTTCACCTGCTCGTAGGCCGACTCCCCGATGTCCGCCACCTCGGCGATTGTGCAGCGGCGCCGGGTGCCGGCCGCGACGAAGGTCGTGTCGCAATGGCAGCGCGGCGTGCGGTGACCGTGCTCGAGGTCGCATACGGCGTAACCGCCGGAGACGACCCATTCCCCGTCTGCCGCGGCGCCGCCTTCGTCCTCGAGGACGTGGTCGTCGGAGTCGTCGAGCCGTACCGCTCTCAGGAATTTCATGTCGCCTTTAACCCTGACCCTATAATAGCCCGGGACTAGCCGAGGCACAGGAGCGCGACATGGCACAGGAACCGGAACTGCCCAAAGACTGGCTCGAGTTCATGCAAAAGATGTGGAATCCGCTGTCGTTCCCGATGCCGGGCATGGGCATGCCCACCATGGACGTCAAGGAAGTGGAGCGGAAGATCGGCGAGCTGAAGACGGTGGAGACCTGGCTCACCATGAACATCGGCTTTCTCCAGATGACGATCAAGACGCTGGAGATGCAGAAGGCCGCGCTCGAGTCGCTTGCGGCGGGTGCGGCGAAGAAGTAAGCAGGCCGGCGGCAAGCCGGGTGCGCGCGCGCAAACGCGGGCGCATAATTATTTCCTGATCCGGAAGCGTCGCAGCGGATCAGGTCCGCCGGGTCGAGCCGGACAGCGGGCTGCCGCTCACCCGGCGCCGGCTCCCGTCAACCGTCGCGTCGCATAGGAGGACAGCCATGGCCACCACGGTACGCAAGACCGCCTACTTCAGCATGAAGACCCCCAATCGCCCCGGGGAGGGCGCGCGGCTGCTCGGCGGCCTCGCCGCGCACGGGGTCAATCTGCTCGCTTTTACCGGATTTCCCAATGCCGGGCGCGCGCAGGTGGATTTCATCCCTTATGACGTCAACAAGTTCACGCGCGCCGCGCGCAAGCTGGGAATGAAGGTGAGCAAGAAAAAGACGGTGTTCCTCGCGCAGGGCGGCGACAAGGCCGGCGCCGTCGCCTCGATCTGCGGCAAGCTCGCCAAGGCCGGCATCAACATGGTGGCGATGGATGCGGTGGCGGCGGGCGGAAAGCGCTACGGCGCCATGTTCTGGGTGCGGCCGCGCGATGTCGCCCGGGCGGCGCGGGTGCTGCGCGCCCGCTGAGGCAGCCGATCCATAACCCCGGAGAAAACGGGGGCGCTTCCGCCCCTGTTTTCTTCCATGCGCCGAAATATGTTCTAATCTGCGGCTCGATTTCCGGTCAAAGGAGAAAAAACATGCCTCATGCGATGCGCGTCACCGAGTACGGCGGAGCCGAGAAGCTGCGCTGGGAGCAGGTCCAGGTCGGCGATCCGGGGCCGGGCCAGGTGCGGGTACGCAATACCGCGGTCGGGCTCAATTTCGTGGACACCTATCAGCGCAGCGGCCTGTATCAGGTGCCGCTGCCGTTCACGCCGGGCTCCGAGGGCGCGGGGGTCGTGGAAGCGGTCGGTCCCCAGGTCAAGGATCTCAAGGTGGGCGACCGCGTCGCCTACGCGAGCCCGATCGGCGCCTACGCCGAAGTGCTGCTGCGCCCGGCCGACCGCCTGGTGAAGATTCCTTCCGGCGTGGATGACAAGACGGCGGCGGCGATGATGCTCAAGGGCATGACGACGCAATACCTGCTTCGACGCACCTACCGGGTCAAGAAAGGCGACACGATACTCATGCATGCCGCGGCGGGCGGGGTCGGCCAGATCCTGTGCCAGTGGGCGAAGCATCTCGGCGCCGTCGTCATAGGCACCGTCGGCAGCGACGACAAGGTCGAACTGGCGAAGAAGGCGGGCTGCAAGCACGTCATCGTTACCTCGCGCGAGAAGGTCTCCCAGCGCGTCAAGGAGATCACCAAGGGCAAGGGCGTGCCGGTGGTCTACGACGGCGTCGGCAAGGACAGCTTCATGGATTCGCTCGATTGCCTGCAGCCGTTCGGATTGATGGTGAGCTTCGGCAACGCTTCGGGAGCAGTTGCGCCCTTCAATACCGGCATCCTGTCGCAGAAAGGATCGCTGTTCCTGACGCGGCCGACGCTCCAGACCTACACCGCCTCGCGCGCGGACCTCGTGAAGAGCGCCGCCGAGCTGTTCGCGGTCGTGAAGAGCAAGAAAGTGAAGATTCCGATCAACCAGACCTACCCGCTGCGCGAGGCGGCGCAGGCGCAGCGCGATCTCGAATCGCGCAAGACGACGGGGTCTACCGTTCTCATTCCGTGACGACTGACGGCTGACGACTGACGAGGCCGCGTTCAGCGCGGCCTTTTCTTTTGGCGCCTAGCGGCGCGTCTTGAAGCGCTCGGTCGCGCGCACGAGCTGGGCGCTGATGCCGGGCTCCCATGCCGAGTGCCCGGCATCGGGCACGATGATGTATTCCGCCTCGGGCCACGCGCGGTGCACCTCGTCGGCGGTGACGATGGGGCAGACTGCGTCGTAGCGCCCCTGCACGATGACGCAGGGTAGACGGCGCAGGCGGTGGATATTCTCGAGCAGCGAGTTGCGCGGCAGGAAGATGTCGTGGCTGAAGTAATGCGCCTCGATGCGCGCCAGCCCCAGCGCCACGCCGTCCCCCGCGAAGTACGCCACCGTTTCGGGGCTGGGCAGGAGCGTCGAGCACACGCCCTCGTACGTGCTCCACGCGCGTGCGGCCTGCAAGTGCACGGCGGGGTCGGTGTCAATGAGACGCCGGTAATAGGCGGCGAGAAGATCGCCCCGCGCCGCTTCCGGCACCGCGGCTGCGAACGCGCGCCAGGCTTCGGGAAACAGGCTGCGCAGGCCGTAAAGAAACCACTCGATCTCGCTCCGCCGGCACAGAAACATGCCGCGCAGGATGAAGCCCGCGCAGCGCTCGGGGTGCGCTTCGCCGTAGGCCAGCGCGAGCGTGCTGCCCCAGGAGCCGCCAAACACGAGCCAGCGCGCGATCCCCAGGTGTCCCCGCAGCCGCTCGATGTCTGCGATGAGATGCGGAGTGGTGTTGTCGCGCAGCTCGCCGAGCGGCGTCGAGCGCCCGGCGCCGCGCTGGTCGAACACGACGATGCGGTAATGCGCCGGGTCGAAGAACCGCCGGTGCGCGGGTGACGCGCCCGCGCCGGGACCGCCGTGCAGGAACAGCACCGGGGCGCCCTCCGGATTGCCCGACTGCTCCCAGTACATCGTGTGCAGGCCGTCGAGCTTGAGCGTGCCGGTGCTGTAGGGCTCGATCTCGGGAAAGAGCTCGGCGCGCGGCGCGGGAAAGATATCGGCCATGGACGGGTGTTGCTGCGGCGGAAACATAGCACAGGCGCGGGGCAGTGCGCAGGGGTGCCGGGACAATGCAGGTATAATTTCCGCTGAATCCGGACGCCTAGGGCTACGGGAGCCGCGGCTGCCGTGCCCTAATCGCCGCTTTAGCTGCGCGCGTTCGAACGGACACTGCGTGCCGCTCAACGCGCGCGGCTTTCTGGACGGGCCTCATGGACGAACAACTACGACAAGCGGCGCTCGAGTATCACCGCGCGCCGGCCCCCGGCAAGATCTCGGTAACTCCCACCAAGGGCCTGATCAACCAGCGCGACCTCGCGCTCGCCTACACGCCCGGGGTGGCCGCAGCCTGCGAGGCGATCGTGGCGGCCCCGGACGAGGCGGGCAACCTGACCGCCCGCGGCAACCTGGTCGCGGTGATCACCAACGGCACCGCGGTGCTGGGCCTGGGCGCCATCGGCCCGCTGGCCGCGAAGCCGGTCATGGAAGGCAAGGGCGTACTGTTCAAGAAGTTCGCCGGCATCGACGTCTTCGATATCGAGATCGACGAGCGCGACCCGGACAAGCTGGTGGAGATCATCGCCGCCCTCGAGCCCAGCTTCGGCGGCATCAACCTCGAGGATATCAAGGCGCCGGAGTGCTTCGTGGTTGAGCGCAAGCTGCGCGCCCGCATGAAGATACCCGTGTTCCACGACGACCAGCACGGCACCGCCATCATAGTGGGCGCGGCGATCCTTAACGGGCTCAAGGTCGTGCACAAGGACCTGAACAGGGTGAAGCTCGTCGTGTCGGGCGCGGGCGCCGCTGCGCTCGCGTGCCTGAACCTGCTCGTCGACATGGGCCTGCCGCGCTCCAACATCGTAGTGACCGACATCAAGGGCGTCGTCTACAAGGGCCGCAAGGAGGAGATGGACCCGGAGAAGGAACGCTTCGCCATCGACACCAGGGCACGCACGCTGGGCGAGGTGATCGAGGGTGCGGACGTATTCCTGGGTCTTTCGGCGGGGGGTGTGCTCAAGCAGGAGATGGTCAAGCGCATGGCGGCGCGGCCGCTGATCCTCGCGCTCGCCAATCCCGAGCCGGAAATCCAGCCGGAGGTGGCCAGGGCGGCCAAGCCCGACGCCGTGATCGCGACCGGCCGCTCCGACTATCCCAACCAGGTCAACAACGTGCTGTGCTTTCCCTTCATCTTCCGCGGTGCGCTCGACGTGGGCGCCACGACGATCTCGCGCGAGATGGAGCTCGCGGCGGTGCAGGCGATCGCGCAGCTCGCGCAGGCGGAGCAGTCGGATATCGTCGCCATGGCCTACGGTGAGCAGAACCTGTCTTTCGGGCCCGACTACCTGATCCCGCGGCCCTTCGATCCGCGGCTGATCGGCAAGGTCGCGCCAGCGGTAGCGCAAGCCGCGATGGCGAGCGGCGTCGCCACGCGCCCCATCGCTGATCTCGATGTCTATCGCCAGCGGCTCAACCAGTTCGTCTACCAGTCCGGCCTGATCATGAAGCCCGTGTTCGCGGCGGCCAAGACCATGCCCCGGCGCGTGGTCTTCGCGGAAGGGGACGACGAGCGCGTGCTGCGCGCGGC
>DATFVY010000145.1:0-2383 GCA_035259925.1 Burkholderiales bacterium | reverse complement strand
GGCGCCGGTCTGGCCGAGCACGGCGTTGTCGGAGGCGATCACCAGGTCGCACCACAGCGCGAGCTCGTGGCCGCCGCCCATGCACCAGCCGTTGACCATCGCGATCACCGGGATCGGCAGCCCGCGGATCGTCATCGCCAGCCCCAGCATGCGGTCGTTCCACATGTAGGCGTTGGTGAAATTGAGCCGCTTCATGGCGAAAAAATCGCCGCCCGCGGAGAACGCCTTGTCGCCCGTTCCGGTCACCACCGCGCACACGATCGAGGGATCCTCGCGCGTGGACTTGAGCGCGTCGATCATCTCGTCGAGCGTCTGCTCGCGAAAGGCATTGAGCACGCGCGGGCGGTTGATGGTGACCCATGCCACCTGGTCCTTCACTTCGTAGAGGATGTCGTGGTAGTTCCGCGTGCTGGACTTCGCTGCCGGTTTCGGCGCAGCTCTGTTCGCGGGTTTTTTCTTCGTCGCGGGCATGGCGCTCCTTGTTTCGAATAGCTGGGGGTGAAACGGGGGAAGAAAGTTTACCAGAGGTGCGCTACCATCCCCGCGAACAGAGGAGCTACGGCCACCTCGGAGGAGAACATGAAGACCGCTGCCCGCTCCTTCATCGCGCTCTGCCTGCTCGCCGCATCGGCGCATGCGGCCGCGCAGGCCTACCCGGCCAAGCCCATCCGTTTCATCGTGCCGTTCCCCCCAGGGGGACCGACCGACACGCATTCGCGCTGGGCGGCGCACCAGCTGAACACCGCCTTCGGCCAGCCGGTGGTAGTGGAGAACCGCGCCGGCGCGGGCGGCATCATCGGCACGGAGGCGGTCGCCAAGGCTGCCGCGGACGGCTATACGCTGCTCGGCGGCAATCCGGGGCCCCTCACGATCGCGCCGAGCCTGCGCAAGCAGCTCGGCTACGACACGGTGAGGGATTTCGCGCCGATCACGCTGATCGCACGCAGCGCGAGCGCGTGGTGCATTCATCCCAGCGTACCGGCCAGGGGTCTCAAGGAATTCATCGTGCTCGCCAGGGCTCGGCCCGGGGCAATCAATTACGCTACTCCGGGCGTGGGCACGGTCGGGCACCTCGCCATCGAGAATTTCTCGACACTGACCGGCATCAGGATGACGCACGTTCCCTACAAGGGCGCGGCGCTCTACACCGCAGACCTCATCGCGGGCCATATCGATTTCGCCCAGATCCAGATCTTCCAGGCCGCGCCGCTGGTCAAGGACGGCAAGCTGCGAGCGCTGGGCGTCACCGCGCTCGCGCGCTCTCCCCTGCTGCCCGACGTGCCGACGGCGCAGGAGCAGGGCCTCAAGGACTACTCGAGCTACAACTGGAACGGCGTGCTGGCGCCCGCGGGTACGCCGCGGCCGCTGATCGACCGCATCCACGCGGTCCTTGCCAAGCCGCTCACCGACGCCGATACCCGCAAGCAGATGGAAGCCACGGGCTACGAGGTCGCCGGCGACGGCCCGGGCGAATACGCGGCATTCATCAAGGCGGAGACCGAGAAGTGGGCGAAGGTGGCAAAGGCGGCGGGCATCAAGCCCGAATGAACCCGTGAGAGCGGCAGAGCGCGAGAGCGGAAGAGCGAACTTTCCCCCTCCCGCCCTCCCGATCTCCCGCCCTCCCGAATGCAATCATCTAAGCAATGAGGAAGAACATGGCTGAAAAAAAAGACCCTGCCTACTTCATGTATTTCCCCGGCAACTACCGCTGGTCGGCGGCGTTCATCAACATGATCGGCTCGATCGCTTACGGCGGAGCGGAGATCGGCGAGCTGCACAAGATCGGGCGCATGCTGAAGGACAAGGCTGCCAACGACGACGCGGCGTGGTTCGACGCCTGCGTGAAGGTCGCTGAAGGCGTGCGCGCCTACGCGGAGAGGTGGGACAAGGCGGGCCACCGCCATTCCGCCGCGCACGCCTACCTGCGCGCGTGCAACTACTACCAGATGGCCGAGCGCTTTCGCACGCCCAAGGACAAGGTCGGGCTCGCCGCCTACCGCAAGGGCGTGGACTGCTTCCACCGCCACACGAAGCTGACCGATCTCGAGATCGACATCGTCGAGGTTCCCTACGAGAAGGGCAGCCTCCCCGGCTACTTCGTGCACGCCCAAAACGCGAAGGGCAAGCGCACACCATGCGTCGTGTTCTTCGACGGCCTCGATGTCACCAAGGAGATCCAGTTCGTGCGCGGCGTGCCGGACCTGGTGAAGCGCGGCATCTCCTGTCTCGTCATGGACGCGCCGGGGACCGGGGAAGCGATCCGGTTCCGCAACTACTATCTGCGCCATGACTACGAGGTCGCGGGCAGCGCCTGCATCGACTGGCTGGAGAAGCGCAAGGACGTGAACCCGAAGAAGATCGGCGTCGTCGCGATCAGCCTGGG
>DATFVY010000144.1:0-9700 GCA_035259925.1 Burkholderiales bacterium | reverse complement strand
AGGCGCTTGAACTCCGCGCCCTTGCCCAGCAGGGTGGCGCCCAATCGCAACAGGATGGGTGGAAAGCGCAGCAGCCGCGCGTCGACGCCAAGCGCCCGTGCGATCGCCCGCACCAGGTCGGGCGTGGAGACATCCTCGCCGTCACTGACGAGATAGGTACGCCCGGCGGCCCGCGGCGCGTCGATGGACTTGACGATGGCCTCCACGAGATTGCCGGCATAGACCAGGCTGCGACGATTGTCGAGGGACGCGAGCGGCAGCGGTGTGCCGCGCGCGACCATCCGCAGCAGACGCCTGAAGTTGCCCTTCACGCCCGGCCCGTAGGCGAGCGGCGGGCGCAGCACCACCACTTGGAGACCCGTGCCAGCGGCGATGCGCGCAAGGACCTGCTCCGCCTCCCACTTGGATATGCCATAGGCATCCTCCGGGCGCGGCTCATCGGCCTCCGTGTAGGGGCGGGACGCAGTGCGCTCGCCGTTGACCTTCACGCTGCTCAGGAAGACCAGGCGCCGCACCCCGCGCGCCGCCGCCGAGCGAGCGAGCTGCTCGGTCGCGGCCACGTTGATCCGGCGGTACTCGGCCAGGGGATCGCTGGCGGTTTCGTTGAGCACGTGCGTTCGCGCCGCAAGATGCACCACGCACGATGCGCCCTCGAGTGCGGCGCTCCAATCCGTCTCCGGCCCGATATCGCCCACTGCGACGGTGCCGGAGGTCGCGCCGCCGCCGGTGCGGCGCACCGCACGCCGCACGCCGCGCCCGGCAGCGCCGAGCGCCTCGCACAACGCGCAGCCTATGAAGCCGTTGGCGCCGGTTACCAGCACCGTGTTTTCGGAACTCATCTCACTCGCCGGAAGGTGCGTGATCGGACCGGTGAACCAGACTCGCGGGTGGGGCCGGCTCTTTCACCCAGCGTTGAGCCGGATCCGGTTTTGAATGTCGTTTGCATGATACCGCGCCCGTCGCGGTGGCGGAGCGCGGTCATCGCTCCCTGCGTCGGGTATACTCGCACGCGACGGCCGCTGCGAGTTTCGCCGGCGATTCCTGCCCGGTCCGGCGGCGAGCACATTGATGATCTATCCGGTAATCCTGTGCGGCGGCGCCGGCAGCCGGCTGTGGCCGTTGTCGCGGGCGCTCCTGCCCAAGCAGTTCCTGCCGCTGGTTTCGGAACGCACCATGCTGCAGGAGACCGTCCAGCGCCTGGCCGGAGCGGAGGCGCTCACGGCGCCACTCGTCATCAGCAACGCCGAGCACCGCTTCCTGGTGGCTGAGCAGCTGCGCGATATCGACGTCCAGGCGCACACGCATGTGCTCGAGCCGGTGGGACGCAATACCGCCCCGGCAGTCGCCGCAGCCGCCCTGTGCGTCACGGCCGCGGACCCGGAAGGCACGCTGCTCGTGTTGCCGGCCGATCACCTGATCAAGGACATCGCACGATTCCACAACGCGATCCGCGAGGCGGCAGCGATCGCGCACCAGGGCAAGCTGGTGACATTCGGCATACGGCCTTCCGGTCCCGTCACCGGCTACGGCTACATCAAGCGCGGAGCGCGCCTGAAGGAAGCGCAAAACACCTACGCCGTCGCGGAATTCATCGAGAAGCCGGATCTCGAGCGCGCGCGGCAGCTCGTCGCCGCCGGCGGCTACGACTGGAACAGCGGCATGTTCGTGTTCCGCGCGCGGCGCTATCTCGACGAACTGGGCCGCTGGCGTCCGGACATCCTGGCGGCCACCCGCGAAGCCCTGGACAAGGGCGTCCGCGACCTCGACTTCCGGCGCCTCGAGGAAGCGGCGTTCGGCGCGTGCCCGTCCGACTCCATAGACTACGCGGTCATGGAAAAGACTCGCGACGCCGCGATGGTCGCCGCCGATTTCGACTGGAGCGACATCGGCTCGTGGGAGGCGTTGTGGGCGATGCAGGCGAAGGACGTTGCGGGCAACGTGCAGCGCGGCGACGTGTACCTCGACCGCGCAAACGGCTGCTACGTGCGCGCGGAGAGCCGTCTCGTGGCGGCGGTCGGCGTCAAGAACCTCGTGATCGTCGAGACCGATGACGCGGTGCTGGTCACGGACAAGGAAGCCGCGCACAGCGTCAAGGACACCGTCGAGCACCTGAAAGCCAACCGGCGCGAGGAGCCCGTCTCGCACAGCCGCGTTTACCGTCCGTGGGGCTACTACGAGAGCCTCGACAGCGGCGCGGGCTTCCAGGTGAAGCGCATCATGGTGAAACCCGGCGCGCGGCTGTCGCTGCAGATGCACCACAAGCGCGCGGAGCACTGGGTGGTGGTATCGGGCATTGCCGCGGTCACGCGCGGCGAGGAAACGTTCATCCTGCGCGAGAACCAGTCCACGTACATTCCGCTGGGCGTGAAACACCGGCTGGAGAATCCCGGCGAACAGCCGCTGCACGTCATCGAAGTGCAGTCGGGAACGTATCTCGGCGAGGACGACATCGTGCGCTTTGCCGACGATTACAAGCGCGCCTGATGCGCCCCCGCCGACCCCGTTTTCGGGAGCGTCCCGTTCCTTGAGCCACGCAGGTATGCGGTCCGACGCGAATACGGAACTGGCCGGGCACTCGGGAAGCCTGGTGTCGATTTCCATCGTCAGTCACCGGCACGGCGTGCTGTTGCCCGGCTTGTTCGAGGACATCGAGCGCTTCTGCAAGGGTGTGGAAGTGCTGCTGACCATCAATGTCCCCGAGGACCTGCCCCTCGCGGAGAGAGATTTCCACTTCCCGCTTCGTATCCTGCGCAACGCGGCGCCCACGGGGTTCGGTGCCAATCACAATGCCGCGTTTCGGCGGGCAAACGGGAGCCATTTCTGCGTCCTGAATCCCGATATCCGCCTCGATGCGAATCCATTCCCCGTGCTGATCGATGCGCTTGCCCGCGAGCAGGCGGGCGTGGTTGCGCCGAAGATCGTGAATTCGCAGGGACAGGTCGAGAACAACGCGCGGCGCTTTCCGACGCTTTCCGTCGTGCTGCGCAAGGCGCTGACGGGCGTGCAGCCTCGCGACTACGACATCGCGGGCGCGCCGCTCCGTCCCGATTGGGTGGCAGGGATGTTCATGCTTTTCCGATCGGAAGTCTTCCGGGGAATCGGGGGATTCGACGAACGCTACTTTCTCTACTACGAGGACGTGGATCTGTGTCTGCGATTGCTGCGGCGCGGCCACGCGGCGATGCTGGAGCCGCGCGCCGTGGCGCGGCACGACGCGCGCCGGGCCAGCCACCGCGACGCGCGCCATTTCCTGTGGCACGCGCGAAGCCTCGTGCGCTTCCTGTGCCTGCGGTCGGTCGGTCGCGACCGAAGCGTGCGAGCCCCGCCCCGCTAAGCGAGGCTCGTCACCGGTTCGCTCGCCAGCCGGTCGGTGATACAATTTAAGAATCAACAAGTTCCGATCAGTATTCCATCCCTTGCCGCCGGCCGCTGCCCCATCCCAGTTCCGGCTCGCCCTGGAGGATCTGAAGGGCGGAGTTTCCTCAATTTACGTCTGGCCCATGCTCGCCTGGCTGGAGATCAAGCAGCGTTACCGGCGATCCCTGCTGGGCCCGTTCTGGCTCACCATCGGCACCGGTCTCATGCTCGGCGGGATGGGACCGCTCTACAGCAAGCTTTTCGGACAGCCGATGTCCTCCTACTTCATGTACCTCGCTATCAGTTTCGTGATCTGGATCCTGATCTCCGGGCTGCTCAACGAGGCGTGCACGACCTTCATTCACGCGGAGGGCTACATCAAGCAGATGAAGCTCCCGCTGACTGTTCATGTCATGCGCGCAGTATGGAAGAACATGCTGATCTTCTTCCACAACCTCCTCATCGTGTTCATCGTGCTTCTGTTCTACCCGCCCAGGCTCGACTGGCAGCTGTTGCTCGTCCCGGTCGGCGTGCTGCTGATCGCCCTGAACGGCCTGTGGGTCGGCATTCTCCTCGGGCTGATTTGCGCGCGGTTCCGGGACATCCCGCTGATTGTCTCCAACCTGGTTCAGGTGGCGTTCTTCCTGACGCCGATATTCTGGATGCCGGGCATGCTGGGCAGACATCAATGGGCAGCGGACTTCAATCCGCTGTTTCATTTCCTGGAGATAGTCAGGCGGCCGCTGCTGAGCGAGCAGCTGCCGGTTGTTTCCTGGGCGGCGGTGCTCGCCGTTACCGCGGCCGGATTCGCGCTGATGCTGGTGTTTTTCTACCGGTATCGTGCCCGGATTGCCTATTGGCTCTAGCGCGATGGCACGCGTTCACGCCCAAAACATCGTCGTCGATTTCCCGGTCTACGGCTCGAAGAGCCGCTCGCTCAAGAACACCTTCATTCGCGCCGCGACCGGCGGAGCGCTTGCCGCGGATGCGGCGGACCGCGTCGTGGTGCGAGCCCTCGATGGCCTCAATTTCGAGATACTCGAAGGCGATCGCGTCGGAATAATGGGGCACAACGGGTCGGGGAAGACCACGCTGCTGCGGGTCATCGCGGGGGCTTATGAGCCCGTCCGGGGCTCCGTCGAGGTAACGGGCCGCGTAGCTTCCATGCTGGACATAATGATCGGCGTGGACTGGGAAGCAACCGGTTACGAGAACATCTACCTGCGCGCCGCTCTCATGGGAATCAGGCCGAGGGACGTCGCGCCGATGGTAAGCGAGATCTGCGAATTTTCCGAACTGGGCAATTACATCGAAATGCCGCTGCGTACCTACTCGAGCGGAATGGTCATGCGCCTGGCGTTCGCCATCTCCACCTGCATTTCGGCCGATATCATCCTGATGGATGAGTGGCTGAGCGTCGGGGACCCGGCATTTCGCGAGAAGGCGCAGCAGCGGCTGCAACGCATGCTCGACCAGGCGAAGATTCTCGTCCTCGCTTCTCACGACGAGCGGTTGATTCGCGACAATTGCAACCGGGTCCTGCGCCTCGACCACGGCAGCCTCGTCGGCGACGAGCGCGTGGGCGCCTAGTGGCTGGCTCTGCCCGCTTACCGGCTTGACCGCAGCAATCGGACCAGCGGCCGCAGCGCATTCTTGAGCGCCGGGTGGCGGTTGAACCACAGGCGCACGCGCCCGATCTGCAGCCAATAGTGGTACACGAAGACTTCGCATAGATCCACGCCGAACCGGCGCTGGTAGTCGCCGGGTTTCGGCAGGCCGACGTCGACAAAATCCTGCAGCACGGACTCGCCCCGCACCGCCAGGCGTGTCGCCTCGAGAAAGGCGTGCCGGTAGCGCCTGTCGGGTTCGAGGTGGCATCCCTCGGCCCATTCGTTCCAGGCGTTCACGAATACCAGCCTTTCCTCGCCCGGGAAGTCGGACCGGGTGCGGCGAATGGCTTCCGCCAGCCAGAACTCATAATTGGCGGGCGTGCCGTTCAGCAGCACCAGCGCACGATCTCCCAGGCGCGCCGTGTTGTCCCACGACGGGCAGACGCAGCGGAAGACGTTGCCGCCCTCGTGCCGCCGGTCCAGGTAATCGCGCGCGACCGTCGGCAGTTGCAGGACGTTGCCCCGGAACGGCTTCAGGAAGGTCACCTCGGGATTCACGTTGCCGGTGCCGGCTTGCAGATTGTGAGGGGGGAACTCCACGCCGCTGTCGAAACCGAACTGGACGTAATTGACGTTGCCGTGCGTCAGGGCGGCGCAGAGATGCAGCTCCCCGTGGCCGCGGCTGCGCCAGTAGTCGCGCCAGGCGGCGAGCGTGGCCCGCGCGTCCGGAAGTTGCTGGGGCCGGTACACCAGCAGGATCGGTCTGCCCGCGATCCGCAGGTAGCGCGGGTCCGTCAGGAACGGCTCGATGCTGCGGATGAAATCGACGGCGTCGTTCGCCAGGTAGCGCTGGGCGATGAGCACCTCGTGCTCCGCCGCGTCCCAGCGCCGGGTCCAGTTTTCATTGGCCCAGCACAGGCAGAACGGCATGTCCGACTCGGCGTCGGAAAGCATGTCGAGCAACGGGCGTTCCAGTATCCGCGTCCCCGAGAACCAGTAGTAGTGGTAGCAGAACGCGTCGATGCCGTACTCGCGGGCGAGACGGATCTGCTCGTGCCGCGTCGCGCGCAGCCGCAGGTCGTAGAAGCCCAGATCGGCCGGCAGGTGCGGCTGGTAATGATCCGGGAACAGCGGCTGCGCGGCGGTGGTGTTGGTCCACTCGGTGAAGCCTTTTCCCCACCACCGGTCGTTCTCCGGTATGGGGTGAAACTGCGGGAGATAGAACGCGACGATTCTCGGCGAGTTCATCAAGCGCCTCCAGCGCGGCGCCGGCGTTCTTTCCCTGCCGGCATTTCCCGGCCGCGGGTACGCGCGGGGCGCCTCACTCGCGTTCCCGGAGCCGGCGCATGAGCCCGGTCCGGGTCAGGAACGCCTTCAACCGGGCGCGGGCCGCGGGGCTCAGGCGATCGGCCACCCTGCGGGCGAGCGGCACGAGACGCCGCTGCAGCCAGGGCGTGCGGACGTCCGGCACGGTCAGCGCGGCGAGATCGATACCCTTGCGTCCGTCCCGGGACGGCTCTGCCTTGACCACGACCTGGTACACGCATCCGTAGCGGTTGACCGCCAGCGACCGCTGGAGGCTTTCGGGCAGCGCCTGCCAATGATGGGCGAGCTCCGTTTTCTCGGGTGCGCGCATCACGAACCCGGCGTCGACAATGCGGAAGCCCGTGTCCTCGAACAGCGACTGGATATTGCGCATGCCGAAGAACCGGATGTGGGTCCGGTCGAGCAGCCCATACTCGCGGTATTCCAGGTCTGCGTTGAGCAGGCTCGCAATGACCACGTTGTGCCCGGCGTGCGGCAATGAAACGACGACGTGGCCATTCTCGCGCAGCAGGCCCCGGATCTGCCGCAGCGCGTTCCAGGGGTCGTAGAGGTGCTCGAGCACGTCGGCGGCCACGACGACGTCGAATCCATCGGCATGCGCGCCGACCTGGCTTGCCCAGGCGGGGTCATTGAGATCGATGCGCAGCACCGACTCGCAATAGGACGCCACCAGCGCGGCCGCGTCGGGGTCGTTCTCCACCGCGACGATGCGGCATTGGCCGGTTTCCCGCAGATGGCGCGTGATGGAACCGGGGCCGGACCCGATCTCGAGCACGGACTTGCGCTGGCCGACGAGGCGCACGACGTGCGTGGCGGCGTGGTTTGCGTCGCCGAGGTCCACGGTATAGGAGTAGCGGTGGACTGCCGTCATGAGTTTTCCAGCTCGCCGCCGCGCGGCGACCAGCCGCGCGCGCGTTCCGCGATGCTGGCAGTCGGTGCGATCATCCTGCCCCGGCCTTCCGGCGCATTGGGGTCCCGCTTCAGGTCTTGCGCCAGTAGACGCCGACGCCGTCGATCTCGATGATTTCCGGCGCGAGCCGCCGCTCCGCGCAGAAATCGTCCACCGCCTGCTTGCACGCCGGCACGACCCGGTAGTCGTCAATAATGACATATCCGCCGCGCGACAGCTTGTCGTACAGCGCCCGCAGGGCGACGATGGTGGATTCGTAGAGATCACCATCGAGCCGCAGCAGGGCCAGTCGCTCGATCGGAGCTGTCGGCAGGGTATCCTGAAACCAGCCCTTGAGGAAGACGACCTGCTCGTCGAGCAGGCCGTACTGGCTGAAGTTGCGCCTGACCTGCTCGATCGGCACCGAGAGCGCCGCGTATTCGTGGAATTTCTCGTTGGCATCGGCCGGGTACAGATCCGGTTTCGGTGCCGGGACGCCCTCGAACGAATCTGCCAGCCACACCCGCCGGTTGCGCACGGCGTACGCCTCCAGCACGGCCCGCATCATGATGCACGCGCCGCCGCGCCAGACCCCGGTTTCGATGACATCGCCCGGGACGCGATGGACGATCACCTGCTCGAGGAGCGTGCGCACGTTGTTGAGGCGCCGGCTGCCTATCATGGTGTGCGCGACGGAAGGCCAGTCCCATCCGTACTCGCGCAGCTGGGGATCGTACTCGGCCTTTCCCAGGTCCGGCAGGGGCGGGTCCTCGTAGATCACGCCGGCGAGGCATCTTTCCATCAGGTCCAGGTAGCGGCGCCGCAGGCGATTCTGCCGGGTGACGCGTCCCAGGATTGCCACGTCGGCGACGGCATCGGCACACGCGTTGATCAGCTTGCGGATGCGCCGATGGGTCTTTTCGCTAAGCAATGGCCGTACTCCCCGTCCGCCCAGATTTCCGGCGCACATGCTGATACAGCTGCCACCCGCCGGGCGCGGACAGTCCGAGCGCGTCGCAGATCCTCATCCCGTCACGGGCGAAGCTATCTCTTTCATGCAGAGCTTCAGCATTTTGTCCCAAGGCGGGGGGGTCAGTCCAAAGGTGGCCACCAGCCTGGAATTGTCCAGGCGGGAATTCGCCGGCCGGCGGGCGGGGAGGGGGTACTCCGCGGTCGTGATGGGTATCAGCTTCGGCGGGGTCACTCCCAGCTGGGCCTTTGCCTCAGCGAAAACTGCGCTGGCAAAGCCGTACCACGAAACCGCTCCCGTCCCCGTCAAGTTGTAGATTCCGGCGTGATCCGCGATGGGCTTGTGTCCGTCGCCGACCTGACGGAGGACTTGCGCCGTGGCTTCGGCGATGAACCGGGCCCAAGTGGGCGCGCCAACCTGGTCGTTGACGATCCTCAGCTCGTTCCGCTCGCGCGCGAGGCGCAGGATGGTGCGGAGGAAGTTGTGGGCGCGGGCGGCGTAAACCCAACTCGTGCGAAAGATCAGGTGTGTTGCGCCCGACGAAGCGATCGCTTGTTCGCCCGCCAGCTTGCTCCGGCCGTACTGGCTCAGGGGGTTCGGCGGGTCGTCCTCAACGTATGGCTGCTTCTTCGTGCCGTCGAAAACGTAATCGGTAGAGTAGTGCACGAGAACGGCGCGAAGGCGCTTTGCCTCTTGCGCCATCACGCCCGGCGCAATACCGTTTACTTGCATCGCGAGATCGGGCTCGGTTTCCGCCTTGTCCACTGCCGTATAAGCGGCCGCATTGACGATGATCTGCGGTTCGGCGTCCCGGATCGCGCGCCGTATCGAGTCCGGGTTTGCGAGATCCATTCCCCCGCGATCCAGCGCGATCACCGGGCCGAGCCGCGAGAGCGCGGTCTGCAGCTCCCAGCCGACCTGCCCGTTTTTCCCGGACAGCAGGATCGTCGTCACGGCAGGACTTCGGCGCGCGCCAACGGAACCCCGGCCCGATCCTTTGCCGAGAGGACGGGCTCGTCACGGATTGGCCAGGAGATCGCGAGATCCCGGTCGTTCCACGCGATGCAGCGCTCGTGCTCGGGCGCGTAGTAGTCGGTCGTTTTGTACTGCACCTCCGCGTGATCGCTCGTCACGAGGAAGCCGTGAGCAAAGCCGGCAGGGATCCAGCACATCTTGCGGTTTGCCGCGGACAGCACGACCCCCATCCACTTGCCAAAGCTGGGCGAGCCGCGGCGGATGTCCACTGCCACGTCGTAGATTTCCCCCGCGCTCACGCGCACGAGCTTGCCCTGGGGCTGGCGCACCTGGTAGTGCAGGCCGCGCAGGACGTTGCGTGCAGAGCGCGAGTGATTGTCCTGCACGAAGCGCACGCTCACGCCGGTCGCCGCGGCGAAGGCGCGCTCGTTATAGCTTTCGTAGAAGAAGCCGCGATCGTCGCCAAAGACCTTCGGCTCGATCACGAGCACCTCGGGAATCGCAGTGCGTACTACCTGCATTACGGCAGGTCTTCCTCGGCGACGCGCCGGAGATACTCACCGTAGCCGCTCT
>DATFVY010000143.1:0-5417 GCA_035259925.1 Burkholderiales bacterium | reverse complement strand
CGTGCGGGTGCTCGCTGTCCCCGAGCTGCGCGAGCGGATAGAAGGGATGGGCGCCGATCCCGTCGGCAACACGCCCGAGGAGTACACGCGCTTCGTCCAGAACGAGATCGTGAAATGGGGTAAGGTAATCAAGTTCGCCGGCATCAAGGGCGAGTGACGAGTGACAGGTGACGAGTGACGGGGCATGTCGGCTAAAGACGCGTTGAAACACCTGGAGGAGAAGAACGCCGAAGCGCTGGCGATGGGCGGGCCGGAGAAGCTCGCCGAGCGCAAGGCGCAGGGCGTGCTCAACGCCCGCGAGCGCATTGACCACCTGGTCGATCCGGGCACGTTTACCGAGTCGGGACGCCATGCGCGCTCGATCCGCGCCGAGGTGCGGCACAAGACTCCCGCGGACGGCAAGGTGGCGGGCTTCGCGCGCATCGCGGGGCGCGAGGTGGCGATCGTTTCCAACGATTTCACCGTGCTCGGCGCCTCTTCCAGCGTCGTCAACATGAAGAAGATCCGCCACGTGAAGCAGGCGGCCTGCCGCTACGGCATGCCGCTGGTGTTCCTCGGCGAATCATCCGGCGCGCGCATGCCCGACCGCATGGGCGCCGCAGGCCGCGCGATCCTCGCCCAGGACCCGACCGAGTACCAGCGCCTGCGCGAGTCGCCGTGGGCAGCCACGCTGATGGGCCAGTGCTACGGCTCCTCGACCTGGTACGCCGCGATGTCGGATTTCGTCGTGATGCGCAAGGGCTCGGTGATGGCGGTCGCCAGCCCCAACGTGACCTCGATCGCGATCGGCAAGCCGGTGGATCCGGAAGATCTCGGCGGCTGGAAGATACTGACCGGCGTCTCCGGGCTCGCGGACCTGGCGGTGGACACCGACGAGCAGGTGCTCGACGCGGTGAAGCGCTTTCTCTCTTATATGCCCGCGCACTGCATGGAGCCGCCGCCCGAGCGGCCGGTGCCGCCCGGGTCGGGTGAAGCGTGCCGCAAGATGCTCGAGATCGTGCCGGAGGAGCGCAACAAGGTGTACGACGTGCGCAAGGTCATCGCGGCGGTCGCGGACAACGAGAGCTCCTTCGAGCTGAAAGAGCGCTTCGGCAAATCGGTCGCCACGGTGCTCGCCCGGCTGGACGGCAAGAGCGTCGGCTTCATCGCCAACAACCCCCTGTTCAAGGGCGGCGCGCTCGACCCCGACGCCTGCCAGAAGGCGACGAGCTTCATGGTGCTGTGCGATTCCTTCAACATCCCCATCGTGTTCCTGGTGGACGTGCCGGGCTTCCTGATCGGCGTCGAGGGCGAGCTGCGCGGCATGCCGGGCAAGATCATCAACTGGATGAACGCCCTGACGCTCATCACCGTGCCGCGTATCACCGTCATCATGAGGAAAAGCTACGGCCAGGCCTTCATCAACATGGGCGGAGGCAGGAACACCGACGAGCTCGCGTGCTGGCCCTCCGCCGACCTGGGCTTCATGGACCCGCGCGTTTCGGTCAACGTGCTTTACGGGGTGAAGGAAGAGGACGACCCCGAGCGCTTCAAACAGCTCGTCGCCGAGGTCAACCGCGATACCACGCCGTGGGAGCTGGCGCGGCTATTCGAGGCGCAGCACGTCATCGATCCTCGCGATACGCGCGATTTCCTGATCCGCATGCTGCAGGTGCACCGCAAGCGGCTGAAGAACGGGGTGGGCGAGCATCGGCTCGCCAATTGGCCTACCAGTTACTAGAATTGTGGACTTCCGAAACTGACTTCACAGGGGGAAGACATGCTGACGAATGCACCGGTGACGACGATGCTGCCCGTGAAGGATCTGAATCGGGCGCGCGAGTTCTATGAGAAGAAGCTCGGCTTGAAGCCTCTGGGCTCGCGGCCGGACGGCAAGTTCCAGTTCGCCGGCGGGACCGGCGGCGTGATCGCGCTGTTCCCCAAGCCCGAAGGGACCAAGGCCGAGCATACAGCGGTGAGCTTTCAGGTGAAGGACATCGCGAAGGTGATCAAGGAACTCAAGCAAAAAGGGGTCGTGTTCGAGGACTACGATTTCCCCGGCCTGAAGACGGTCAACCACGTCTGCGTGCTCGGCGCCGAGAAAGCGGCGTGGTTCAAGGATACGGAGGGCAACTACCTCTGCATCCACGAGGACGTGTAGCCGCCGTCGATACTAGAACGTCTCCATCCCGAGAAAGCCGTCGACCGGGAAGTCGCTCAGGATCTTCTTGCCGAGGAGCTCCTTCAGCGTCTCCGTCGTGCCGCCGCCCAGCGAGCCATAGCGGGCGCCGCGATAGAAACGCGACACCGGGAACTCGTCGGTGAAGCCGTAGCCGCCGTGCACCTGGATCGCCTCGCTCGTGACCCGCAGCGACATCTCGTTGCAATACATCTTGGCGACCGCCGCCTCGTACGGATCCGGAAACGGGTTGGCGGTGGCGCAGGCCCGGTAGAGCATCGCGCGCCCCACCTCGATGTCGCGGTACATCTCCGCGAGCTTGAACCGCAGGCCCTGGAATTCGCCGATCGGGCGGCCGAACGCGGTGCGGCTGCGCGCGTATTTCACCGCCTCTTCGAATGCGCCTTCCGCCAGGCCGAGCGAGATGCTGGGGTTGAGACAACGCTGCGTATTGAAGGCGCTGAGAAGCTTGCGGAAGCCGTCCTCGCGGATGACGAGATTTTCCAGCGGCAGCTCGCAGTTCTGGAACTGGATCTCGGCGAGGTTCTCGCCGCCCATCGTGTGGTAGCGCGCGGTGCAGGCAAACCCCGGGGTGCCCCGCTCGATCAGCACGCAGCCGATGCCTTCCCGCCCCGGCTGCTTGTTGACGCGGCTGAAGACGACGAAGGCCTGCGCCTCGTCCACGCGGCTGATGAGCGTCTTCACGCCGTTCAGCACCAGCTTGTCGCCGACGATGTCGGCGTTGGTGCGATAGCTGGCGACGTCGGTTCCGGCGTGGGGCTCGGTCATGCAGATCGCCAGGATTACATCGCCGGTGCATACGCCGGGCAGCAGTCTGCGCTTGATCTTGTCGGGCGCGTACGCATCGATGATCTTGGTCTGGACGCCGACCTCCCCCAGCACGGCCATCGCGGTGACGTAGCAGCCTTTCGCGATTTCTTCGAGGACGAGCGCGGTATCCAGCACCGGGAGCCCGAGTCCGCCGTACTCCTCCGGCACCGCCATCCCCAGCACGCCGATCTTGGCGAGGTCGCGGATGTTGTCCCAGGGAAAGCTGCCGTCCATGTACTTGAGCGCGTTCGGCTTGAACTTGTCCTGCGTGAGCTCGCGCACAGTGCGCACCATGCCGCGCTGCTCTTCACTCAGATGGAAATCCATGACGGCTCCTGCGGAGGTTATGCTGGAAAGCGGCCGCGCCGTGCGGAAGTCAAGGCGTCACTGGCGTCGGGCGAGGCAGGGGGACGCCGAGCTCGTCGGAGGTCCGGCGCAAGCGGTCCGGATAGTCGGAGATGACGCCATCCACGCCCCACTCGATGAACCGGCGCATGTCGTGCGGATTATTGGGGGTCCACACCACAACCTTCAAGCCCAGCGCCCGCGCTTCCTTCACCGCCTCGTGGGTGAGATCGCCTGAATAGGGAGACCAGACCGAGCCGCCCGCGGCCTTGATCATGCGCGGGATCGAGCCGCCGTGGTCGCGCACGCGATGCCCGGCGGTCCACGGCGACTCGCCCTGCGCCTGGATGTTGTCCATGAAGCCGCTGACGGAGGTGAGATACACGGTCGCGATCTCCGGCGCCTCCTTCTGGACCACCCCGAGCGTCCGCCAGTCGAAGGACTGGATGGTCGCGCGCTTCTCCATCCCGCCCGCGCGAATCGCGGCGATGAGCTTGCGGGCGAAGTCCTCCGGGCCGGTCGTCTGCCCCCGCTCGAGCGGCGAGATCTTGGTCTCGATGTTGAAGCGCACGGTCTCGTTGCCGCTCTGCTTCACCAGCGCGAACACGTCCGCCAGCCGCGGTATGCGCGCTCCATCGACCGGTTGCTGCTCCGGCCAGCGCTTGGCGTAGGCAGTCCCCGGCTTGAGACGGCCGACGTCGTAGCGCTGGAGCTCGGCGTAGGTGAGGGTCCAGATGGCGGGACCGGTTCTGTCCAGGAAAGCGCCATCCGGCCCGCGTGTTATGTCGGGGTTCAGCGCCGGGTCATGACTGACCACCACCACACCGTCCTGCGTGACCGCGCAATCCATCTCGAGCGTGGTGACGCCGATCGACAGTGCCCGCGCGAAAGCCGGCAGCGTGTTCTCGGGCGCGAGACCGCGCGCCCCGCGGTGGCCCTGAATATCCAGCGCATGCGTGGCGGCGGCGCTCACGACGAGGCTCGCCGCCAGCAGGTAGCTGGATACGTGACTCGCGGGTCGTGACTCGCGGGTCGTATGCGCAGGCTGCGCACTGCGAGAGGCATGAAACCAGTCACGAGTCACAAGTCACGAGTCACGCGTGCGTCAGTCGCGCGCGGCAGGCCCGAAGACGGTCAGGCGCCAGCTTTTGCCCGCCCTGACGAAGCACGCGGTATGCTCGATCGGGCTGCGGATATGCTCTTCCGGCACGTAGCCGGTGCCCTCCTTCAGCAAGCGGATCCTCACCCATTTCTGCTGGAACTTGGGATCGATATCCGGCACTTCCCAGTCGGTGACCCGCACGATCTGGTAGGAAAGCTTGGTGAGCGTGACCGAGTCCCATGCGGGCGCGGCCTTTACGAACGCTTCGTTCGTGGAGATGGCGCCGTACACGCTCGGATCGACGTCGCGCGGCCATTTCGCGAGCACGTAGGGCGCGCACAGCTCGCGCTCTTTCTTGGAGCGCTGGAACCAGGCGCTGCCCACGGAGAGGGCCGAGGGCAGCTGGCGCCAGAACACCCCGTTGTCGGAATCGAACTCCCACTGCCTGCGGAATTCCGCGATGCCGGCCGGCGCATCCGAGCCGTTGCGGACATTGGGGTCGATCACGCCGAGGATGAACTTGCGGTCGCGCTTCTCGAGGGCGGTGAGGAGCCTGGCACGGAACGCGGTCCACGAATGATCGTGAGCCCCTTCGTCCACCGCCACGAGCCTGGGCTCCTGGGAGCGCGACGGCGACGAGCACGCCGTCATGGCCAGAAACAGCAGCGGCAAGAGCGCGCGCGACTTCATTTTCCCTTGAATATGCCGCTGCGTTTCTCGAAGAAGGCCGACAGGGCTTCCAGATGGTCCTCGGTCTTCTGCAGCGCGCCCTGGAAGGAAGCGCAGCTCTCGAGGTGGTCGGCCAGACTCTGACGCCGCGCGAGATTGAGCAGGCGCTTGGCGTAGCGCACCGCGAGCGGCGGCTTGGCGGCGATCTGCGCGGCGATCTCGGCCGCGCGCGCGAGCAGGCGCTCCGGCTCGGTCACCTCCAGCAGGATGCCGAGCTCCTTTGCCTCGTCCGCCTTGACGATGCGGCCGGTG
>DATFVY010000142.1:0-3716 GCA_035259925.1 Burkholderiales bacterium | reverse complement strand
AATGGAAACGATGCCGCTGTGGCTCAAGCTGGCCTACACCGCGTATGCCGCGGTGACAGTCGCGGTCTATACCAGGAAGTATCCGCTGTGGAATTTTCTCTGGTTCTCCGACATCGCGCTGATCCTCACGGTGCCGGCCCTCTGGCTCGATAGCAGCCTGCTCGCCAGCATGATGCTGCTCGGCATCCTGCTGCCGGAGCTCTTCTGGAACCTGGGCTTTTTCGGGCGCCTGCTGACGGGGAAGCGCTTCGGGGGTCTGACGGACTACATGTTTGACGGCACGAAACCCCTCTACCTGCGAGGTCTCTCGCTGTTCCACGTGTTCCTGCCGCTCATCCTGCTGTGGATGGTTGCGCGGCTCGGCTACGATCCTCGCGCGCTCATCGCGCAGACCGTGCTTGCCTGGATCGTGCTGCCGCTGTGCTATCTCATCTCCGACCCGAAGCGGGACAATGTCAATGGTGTGTTCGGCTGGAACTCGACGCCGCAAACGCTCATGCATCCGCTCGCCTGGCTCGGACTGGCCATGCTCGTCTTTCCCGTGCTCATCTATCTGCCCACCCACTTTCTGCTCAAGGCAGGCCTTGGCTAGTTGCCCACTCGGCTTTCACGCCCCGGCCTCGATTGCGAGTAGCATAGTCGCGTGGCATTCTCATTCTATGTCTACTACCGCGTGGATCCGGCCAAGTCGGATGAGTGCGAGCCGCTGGTGCGCGAGCTCTTCGCGGCCATGCAAAAGGCGACGGGCATTTCCGGTCAACTGCTGAAGAAGCGGGGTGAGTCGAACCTCTGGATGGAGGTCTACCTCGGCGTGCAGGACGACGCGAAATTCGAATGGGAGCTCGCCGATGCCGCGGGCCGTCTCAAGTTCCAGGAGCTCTTGCAAGACGGGACGACGCGGCACATGGAGTGCTTTGAACATTGAGTACCCCGTCACGCCTCACCTCGTCGCGATGTGCCTGATTCTCCTTGCCTGGCGCACCCATCCCGAATTTTCGCTCGTGTTCGGCGGCAACCGGGACGAAGCGTATGAGCGCCCCAGCGCCGCTGCAGCGTTCTGGACCGATGATCCGCGGGTCTTCGGTGGCCGCGACCTCGAGAAGGGCGGCACTTGGCTCGGCATCACGCGGGAGGGCCGCATGGCGGCGGTGACAAACTATCGCGATGGAAGCGGCGCGGTCGCGGCACGTTCCCGGGGCGAGCTGACTGCAGGCTTCCTGCGCGGCGGCGCGGCGCCGCGCGCCTACCTCGAGGAAGTGGAGCCCTATGCGCAGGACCATCGCGGGTATACGCTCATCGTCGGCGACCACGATCAGCTGTTTGCCTTTTCCAACCGCGGCGGAAGGCCCGAGGCGCTTGCGCCGGGCCTGCATGGTGTCAGCAATCATCTTCCGAATACACCGTGGCCGAAGGTCGTGCGTGGCAAGCAGCGGCTGAACGCGTTGCTCAAGGCAGGAGAAGCGGAGCTCGCCGCGGGGCTGTTCGAGGCGCTTGCCGACCGCACGGTCGCATCCGACGCCGATCTGCCGGATTCCGGGGTGGGTCTGCAGCGGGAGCGTGAGTTGTCCCCGGCTTTCATTGCGGGCGAGCGCTACGGCACGCGCGCGACCACGGTGATCCTGGTGGGCCGCCGCGGCGACGTGATGGTTGTGGAGCGCCGCTTTGGCCCACGCGGGGCACTGCTGGGCGAGACGTCGCAGCGTTTCGCGCTTCAGCGCCGGGCTGCCGTGTCCTGAGCGTGCCCGGCGGGAAAGACCGGCGGCCACACCGTCCGGTCGGCGGTAGTGCGGGTCATCGCAATGTGCGCGATGCCGGCTTCCATGAATTCCTTCCCTTTCGCTCGGAACCCGCGCCGGGTATAGAACTCCTTCACCCGCGTCTGGGCATGCAGGGTCACCTTCTCGTAGCCCATCTTGTGCGCTGTCACGAGCAGCACCTCCAGTATGGACTTGCCGATGCCCTTGCCGCGCCAGCCCTTGAGCACACAGATGCGGCCGATGTGGCTGTCCTGCAGCAACCGGCCCGTGCCAACGGGCGCGCCATCCGGCGCGTAGGCAATAACGTGATAGGCGTGCTCGTCCAGGCCATCCCACTCCAGGTCGGGCGGGACACCCTGTTCCTCGACGAACACCTTGGTGCGGATCTCGCGCAGGGTCTGCTGCGTGGCGGTCCAGTACACCGGCTTGACGGTATATTGAAGGGGCTCGCTCACGGGGCTGATAATAGGTCAGAGTTCTATTTCTTCCGTGCGAGTTGGAAGTATAGCCCGGGGGGACTGTCCGCGATCAACATATGTACGCTGCCGAACGCTCGAGAAGCGGCGCCTTGCGTACGCTTCTGGCCTGTGCGCTGACCGCCCTGCTGCTCCCTCTTGGAGGGTGCGCCGGGATGTACTTCCGCGATGTCGCCGGCCCCGCCCCCGTCATCCGGCATGAGCTGGGCAAACTCCCCTACTCCGAGTACTGGACCGGTATCGTTTTCAACGGGGAGAAGATCGGCTTCGCGCATTTCACCATCCGCAAGGCCGCTTCCGGCAACTACGAGATCCGTTCCGAAGCCTCGTTCGCGCTGCGCTTCCTCGGCATCGAAAAGAAGATCAATCTCAAGTCACGCGACCTCATCCGGGAAGACCTGACGCTGGTCGAGTTCGGCTACGAGTACCAGATCGACGGCAGCGAGCTCAAGGTCTCCGGACGGCGCGAGCCCCGGGAGCTGGTAGCCACCATCGTTACCGCGGGCAAACCCACCGAGCAGCGCCTGCCGGTGGAGGGAAAGCTCTATTCCTCGAGCGTGATCATTCTTTACCCGGTGCTGCACGGCCTGGAGATCGGGCGCGAGCACGCCTACAACGTGTACAACGGCGAGCTCCAGACCATTGCCGAAGTGACGCAGCGCGTCACGGGCTGGCAGGAAAGCGACCTCTTCATCGGCTACGCTTTCAAGGTCGAGACCGCCCTGCGCGGCCAGCGGGTCACGACCTGGATCGGTCCGGACGGCAGGCCGGTGTTCGAGCTGGCGCTGCGCGGCGTGATGATCTCCTTCCTGGAGGATGCCGGGTCGGCGGCGCGCTACCTGGCACTCGCTAGCCTCAACAAGAAAGAGGGCCTGATCGAGTACAGCATGGTACGGCCCGACCACCCGATCCGGCATCCGCGTTCGGTATCGGCGCTCCGCGTCGCGCTGGAGGGAGTGGATCGCGTGCCGCCCTCGGACGCGGCGCAGCAATGCGCCGCTGTCCGGCAGGACGTCACCTGTGAGATGAAGCGCGCCCAGCCGGCGGTGACCGGTGACGCCGCGCCTTTGTCGCCGGCGGAAGCGCGCTACTTGCGTTCATCGGTCACGGTGCAGAGCGACGACCCCTCCATCCGCCGCCTTGCCGCCGAGATCACGGGCGGCAGCGCCGGGACGGAAGAGCGCATCGGGCGCATCCTGCGCTGGCTCGAGCACAACGTGGAGAAGGCCCCTCTCGACGTGTTCTCGGCCCTCGATGTGCTACAGCAGCGCAAGGCGGAATGTCAGGGCCATGCTTATCTTTACACCGCATTGGCGCGCGCAGCGGCGATACCGACACGCGTAGTGAACGGGCTGGTCTACTCGGAGGAATTGCAGGGCTTCCTCTACCACAGCTGGACCGAAAGCCGGGTCGGGGCACGCTGGCAGGCGGTGGACCCCACTTTCGGGCAGCTTACCGCCGACGCCACTCACATCAAGCTGGT
>DATFVY010000141.1:0-21023 GCA_035259925.1 Burkholderiales bacterium | reverse complement strand
CGTGCGGCGCGTATGGTCGGTCAACGCCTGCACATAGTCGAACAGCGCGGGCGAGGCGTGTATGTGCTGAACCTCGCGCTGCAGCCCGGCCAGCTCGCCCGGCGTCATGGTGGGCTTGAGTTGCGCCAGCAGGTCGCGCCGGTTCTCGCCCTGCAGCAGGGCGCGCTCCGCGTCGCTATCCGGGTAGCCGAGATGTATGCGCATCAGGAAGCGATCGAGCTGTGACTCGGGGAGCGGGAACGTGCCTACCTGGTACGAGGGGTTCTGCGTCGCGATCACGAAGAAGGGCTCCGGCAGGCGGCGGGTTGCTCCCTCGGTGGTGACCTGGTGCTCCTCCATGGCCTCGAGCAGCGCACTTTGCGCCTTGGGCGTGGCGCGGTTGACCTCGTCGGCCAGCACGACCTGGTTGAAGATCGGGCCGGAATGGAACTGGAAGCCGCCGCTTTCCCGGTCGAATATGGAAACCCCGATGATATCGGCCGGGAGCAGGTCGCTGGTGAACTGGATACGCTGGAAGTTCAAGCCGAGCGACGTCGCCAGCGCGTGGGCGAGCATGGTCTTGCCCACCCCGGGGATGTCCTCGATGAGCAGGTGGCCGCGCGCGAGCAGGCACGCGATCGCCAGCCGGATCTGGCGGTCCTTACCGAGTATGATGCCGCCGACCTGGACGACGACTTTCTCGATCTGCTGCGTGGACATGCTCCGGTGAACCCTTCCCTTCCCGTCCAGTGCCCATTCTACGTGACCCGTGACAGTACCGTCCTCGCCAGGGCGTGCGGCCCGCGCCACCCGGCTGTGACTTTTGCCGCTGTCCGGCGGATTCCAGGCGGATTCCGTCCACGTGGAGGAGTAGCGTAAACTTCCGCGTGAGGATCGCGATGGCCAGGGGAGCGGCAAGATACAGGAGCAAGAAAACGGCGCTGCGGAGGCAGGGCGGGCGCCGCGGCCTGCCCGCGCGGACGCCGGCTGCCCCTGCGCGCACCGCCCCGGCTCTTCCCGCTACCGAGCAGCAGTACCGCGCCATGTTCGATAACGTCGCGGTCGGCATTACGCGCGTGGATCTCAACGGCGTGCTGGTGGATCTCAACCAGAAGTTTTGCGACATGCTGGGCTACTCGCGCCCCGAGCTGCTCGGCAAGACCGTCAGAGACATCACCCACCCGGATGACTATGGCCAGGGCTCGCGCTACCGCGCGGAGGTGACGCACGGCGACGCCCAGTCGCGCACAGGGGAAAAGCGCTTCCTGCGCAAGGACGGCAGCGTCATGTGGACGCGGCGGACCATGTCCTCGGTCTGCGACGAGGCGGGTAATCCGCAATACGTGATCAGCGTGGTCGAGGACATTACCGAGCGCAAAGCGGTAGAGGAACGGCACCGCGCGACGTTCGAAAACGCGCCCGTCGGCATCATGCATACCGCCATCGAGGATGACCGGATCCTGCACGCCAATGCCAAGCTGAGCGAGATGCTCGGTTACTCGCTGGGCGAGCTGATGCGGATGAAGACAGACGATTTCATCCATCCCGAATACGTGGGTATGGACCAGCCGAAATACCGCGATCGGCTGCTCAAGGGGGAGATCAACGCGTTTTCGTCGGAACGCCTTTACCAGCGCAAGGACGGCTCCGACCTGTGGGTCAACCGCACGGTTTCGCTGACGAGGGATTCCGCGGGAGAGCCGCTCTATTTCATCCGCATCATCGAGGACATCACCGAGCGCAAGCGCGCGGAGGAAGCGGTCGCCCGCGATCGGCTGCTGCTGCGCACGATCATCGACACGATGCCGGACTTCATCTACGTCAAGGACGCCGACGGGCGGTTTCGGCTGGCGAACAAGGCGTGGCTGAGGGAGCGCAATATCGTCGACGAGGACATTACCGGCAAGACCGTGTTCGACGTTTTTTCGAGCGAGCTGGCCGGGAAAATGGCGCTCCAGGATGAGACCGTGGTCAGGACCGGTGTTCCCGTGCTCGATCTGGAGCAGCACATCGTCCTGAAAGCGCCGAAGGGCAAGCAGGGAAAGAGTCAGTGGACCTCGATCACCAAGGTGCCGATGCGCGACACGTCGGGGGACATTGTCGGCACCGTAGGCATCAGCCGCGATATCACCGAGCGCAAGCGGGCGGAGGAGGCGCTGCGCGCCAGCGAGGAAATCCTGCGCGCCACCTTCGACCAGGCCAGCGTCGGCATCTCATTCGCCACGTCCGATCTGCATTTCCTGCAGATGAACGACCGCTACTGCGAGATCGTGGGTTACAGTCGCGAGGAGCTGATGGAGATGTCCGCGCTCGACGTGCAGCTCCCCGACGAAGCCGAGAAGCTCAGGTCTACGTGCGCAAAGCTGGTCTCGGGCGAGATCGCAAGCAGCGTGCGAGAGAAACAGCTCGTGCGCAAGGACGGCTCGGCGGTCTGGTGCGAGATATCGACGTCGCTGGTACGCAACCTGGACGGGACGCCGCGCCACTTCGTCACCATCACGCAGGATATTTCCGAGCAGAAGACGGCGGAGCTCCGGCAGGTGATGGAGCACTCGGTGACGCGCGTTCTTGCGGAGGCGTCAACTGCCGAGGAGGCGATACCGCAACTCATCCGTACCATCTGCGAGAGCCTGGGATGGGCCTGCGGAGCGCACTGGCAGTGGGACGCGCAGCGCGAACTGCTGCGGGTCACCGGCTCGTGGCACATCGGCATTCCCCAGGTGGCAGAGTTCGTTGCGGCTTCCGCGGGAACGCTCAACGAGGCACCGGCGTGGACCGGGGAGGCGCCGAAAACCAAGACCGGAGGCCTGGTGCGGCGGGTATGGCTCGGCGGCGCGCCAGCCTGGATTCCCGACGTCACGCGCGAGCCGGGGTTCCGCCGCGGGGAGAATGCCATCCGGGCAGGGCTGCACTGCGCGTTCGGCTTTCCGATCCTGGCCGGCGCGCGACCCCTGGGCGTGCTGGAATTCTTCGGACGCGACATCAAGCAGCCGGACGAGACGCTGCTGCAGGCCGTGCAGGCCATCGGCAGGCAGATCGGGCTCTTTATCCAGCGCAAGGAAGCGGAGCAGGCGTTGCGCAGCAGCGAGGAGCGCTATCGCGACCTGTTCGAAGCGAGCCCGCTCCCCATGTGGGTGTGGGATGGCGAGACGCTGGACATACTGGCGGTGAACCGCGCCGCGATCCAGCACTACGGGTATACCCGCGACGAGTTCCTGCGCATGAACGTGCGCGATCTCTGGGAGTCGAGCGACGCGGCGCGCTACGAGGAACACATCCACGGCCGCGCCGACCTGCACAACCTGCAGCTGCAGCGCAGACACCGCACGCGCGACGGGCGTGCGATCGATGTCGAGGTCACCGCCCGGCGATTCGTGCTCAGCGGCCGCACCGTCTGGCTCACGCTCATCAACGACGTTACCGACCGCAAGCGGGCGGAAGCGGCGCTGCGCGAGAGCGAGGAGCAGTTCAAACAGCTCGCAGGCAACATACCGCAGGCGTTCTGGATCACGGACGTTCGCCACCGGGACACGATCTACATCAGCCCGGCCGCGGCAAGCATGCTGGGCCGGCCGCTGCAGGACCTCTACCGGGATGCCCGCGCCCTCGTGAAAGCCGTGCACCCGGAGGACCGGCGTCGGGTCCACGACGCACGCAAGTTCGCCATGAGGGGCGGCTATGACGAGACCTATCGGGTCGTCAGGCCCGATGGCACGATCCGCTGGGTGAACGACCGCGCTTTTCCAGTGCAGGACGAGTCGGGCAGTGTCTACCGTATCGCGGGGATCGCCGAGGACGTCACGGAGAAGAAATTCGCCGAGGAACAGCTGATGCAGCTGGCGCATTACGACGTTCTCACGCGCCTGCCCAACCGGGCGCTGTTCTACGACCGCATGAAGCAGGCGCTGGCCCAGGCCAAGCGCAACCAGTGGACCGTGGGCGTGATGTTCATAGACCTGGACCGCTTCAAGAACGTCAACGATACTCTCGGCCACGCGGTGGGGGACCAGCTGCTGCAGCAGGTGTCGGAACGGCTCAGCAGATCGGTGCGGGCGGGCGATACCGTGGGGCGGCTGGGCGGCGACGAATTCGCGATCGTGCTGTCGAATTTTTCCAGCGTCCTGGACGCGAACCTGGTGGCGCAGAAGATCATGGCGGGATTCGATGAGCCGTTCAGGCTGGAAGGCTCCGATATCTACGCCACGGCCAGCATCGGCATCACGCTCTTTCCCGATGACAGCGCTGACCAGGACACTCTGATCAGGAACGCTGACGCGGCCATGTACCGCGCCAAGGAGGCGGGCCGCAACAGCTACCAGTTCTATACCTCGGGCATGAACGCGCGGGCCGTGGAAACCCTGAGCCTGGAGAGCAGCCTGCGCCGCGCGCTGGAGCGCAATGAATTCCTGCTCCACTTCCAGCCCAAGGCCAGCGTCACCGACGGCCATATCATCGGGACCGAGGCGCTGCTGCGCTGGCAGCATCCCGAGCGCGGGGTGGTGTCTCCGGGGGAATTCATGCGGGTGCTGGAGGAAACCGGTCTCATCATGCCGGCCGGCAACTGGGTCCTGCGCAGCGTGTGTGCCCAGATCAAGGCGTGGGAACGCCAGGGTATCGGACTGCTGCCAGTCGCAGTCAACCTGTCGGCGCGGCAATTCATCGCGCGCGATTTCGGCCCCATGATCCGGCGGCTCCTGGAGGAGCACAGGATCGATCCGGCCCTGCTCGATCTCGAGATCACGGAAAGCTCCCTCATGACGAATACCGAGGACGCTGCGCGCACCCTCGAATACCTGAGCTCGCTGGGGGTGGGCCTCGCGATAGACGACTTCGGCACCGGCTACTCGAGCTTGTCGTACCTCAAGCGCTTCCCGCTCGACGCGCTGAAAATCGACCGCTCCTTCGTGCGTGACCTGACGACCGACGTGGACGACGCGACCATCACCCGCGCGGTCATTTCAATGGCCCACAACCTGAGCCTCAAGGTGATCGCGGAGGGCGTGGAAACCGAGGCGCAGCTCGCCTTCCTCGCGGAGCACGGCTGCGACCAGATACAGGGATACTATTTCTCGCGCCCGCTGCCGGCGGACGAATGCGGCGAGTGGCTCAGGCAGAAACGTCGCCTGCAGCGCGTGCATCGCACCGCCACTGCGCCCGCGGCGGTCTTCATTAACGCCAAGTGAATCGAAGGATGAGGGATGAGCCCCGGCATGCGTCGGGGTCCTCCTCGTCAGTCATCACGCTCTACCAGGATGGCCGCTATGACCTTGCGGCCTTCCGCCAGCAGTACGTTGTAGGTGCGGCACGCCGCCTTCGTATCCATGACCTCCACGCCCGCGCCGCTTGCCGCGAGAGCACGCGCCAGCTCGGGCGGCGGAAAGCGCTGCGCCGCCCCTGTACCCAGGATCAGGATTTCCGGCTGCGCCTCGCGCATGAACTGGAAATCGGCGGGAGTCAACGTTCCGAAGTTCCGCGCTGACCACTCAACCACCGCTGCGGGGCTCACCACCACATTGCGCTCGTAGCGCACGTTGTTCACCGCCACGTAGCCCGGGCCGTAGCCGGA
The DNA here is from genome assembly GCA_035259925.1 of Burkholderiales bacterium. Classification (GTDB taxonomy): domain Bacteria; phylum Pseudomonadota; class Gammaproteobacteria; order Burkholderiales; family SG8-41; genus SG8-41. Next base: position 15,478 of record DATFVY010000141.1, on the reverse strand, counting down.
GAACATTTGCCGGCCCTCGTTCGTCGCCAGGTGCAGTTTCATAAGCCTCTGATTTGCTTAAGGTAAGTTGCTCCGCTAGAATAACACCCTTTTTGCGCTGCGACATCCGCCAGCATGGAAGAGTTCGCCCGGATAAAACGCCTTCCGCCGTACGTCTTCAACGTGACCGGCGAGCTCAAGCTCGCCGCTCGCCGGCGCGGCGAGGACGTCATCGACTTCAGCATGGGCAACCCCGATCAGCCCACGCCGCGCCACATCGTGGAGAAGCTGGTCGAGGCCGTGCAGCGTCCCGATACCCACCGCTATTCGGTATCGAAGGGCATCGTGCGTCTGCGCCGTGCGATCTGCAACTGGTACAAGGCCCGCTACGGCGTGGAGCTCGATCCCGATTCCGAGGCGATCGTCACCATCGGCTCGAAGGAGGGCATCGCGCACCTCGCGCTCGCGACCCTGGACACCGGCGACATCGTGCTGGTGCCCAACCCGAGCTATCCGATCCATATCTACGGGCCGGTGATCTCGGGCGCGGATATTCGCCACGTGCCGATGACCCCGGGGGTGGATTTCTTCGAGGAGCTTCAGCGCTCGATCCGCGAGTCCTATCCCAAGCCCAAGCTGCTGATCGTGAATTTTCCCAGCAATCCGACGACGCAGTGCGTGGACCTCGCGTTCTTCGAGCGGCTGGTGGCGATTGCCCGCGAGCACCATATCTACGTGGTGCATGACCTGGCCTACGCCGATATCGTGTTCAACGGCTACCAGGCGCCTTCGATCCTGCAGGTACCGGGCGCGCGTGACATCGCAGTCGAGTTCTTCACCATGTCGAAGAGCTACAACATGGCGGGCTGGCGCGTGGGCTACATGGTCGGCAACCGCGAGCTGGTCAAGGCGCTCGCACGCATGAAGAGCTACCACGATTACGGCATGTTCACCCCGATCCAGGTAGCCTCGATCATCGCGCTCGAGGGCCCGCAGGATTGCGTCGAAACAGTGCGCAGGACCTACCAGGGCCGGCGCGACGTGCTGTGCAGCGGATTGAACGCGATCGGGTGGAGCGTGGACGTGCCCAAGGCAACCATGTACGTCTGGGCGGCGATCCCGGAAGCGTACCGCAAGGGGGGCTCCCTCGAGTTCGCCAAGAAATTGCTGGCGGATGCGAAGATCGCGGTGGCGCCGGGCATCGGCTTCGGCGATTACGGAGACGGCCACGTGCGCTTTGCACTCATCGAGAACGAGGCCCGCACCCGCCAGGCCTTGAGAGGCATCAAGGACATGTTCAAGAAAGATGGATTGATATGAGCAAGGGAAAGCCATCGGCGCTGCGGCCCATCAACGTCGGCTTGCTCGGTATCGGCATCGTGGGCGGCGGTACCTTCGAGGTGCTCGCCCGCAACCAGGAGGAGATCGCGCGGCGCGCCGGCTGCCGGATCGCCATGAAGATGGTCGCGGACAAGGACATCGAGCGGGCCAAGCGCATCGTCGGCGGCCGCGCTGCCGTGACGGCCGATGCCGACGAGGTGGTGAACCACCCCGACATCGACATCGTGGTCGAGTTGATCGGGGGCACTACCATTGCGAAGGACTTGATGCTGAAGGCGATCGCGGGCGGCAAGCACGTCGTCACCGCGAACAAGGCGCTGCTGGCGAACCACGGCAACGAGATCTTTGCGGCCGCGCAGAAGCAGGACGTGATGGTGGCGTTCGAGGGCGCGGTCGGCGGCGGCATCCCCATCATCAAGTCGCTGCGCGAGGGCCTGACCGCCAACCGCATCGAGTGGATCGCCGGCATCATCAACGGCACCAGCAATTTCATTCTTTCGGAGATGCGGGACAAGGGCTCGAGCTTCCAGGACGTGCTCAAGGAGGCGCAGCGGCGAGGCTATGCAGAGGCCGATCCAACTTTCGATATCGAAGGGGTGGACGCCGCCCACAAGCTCACGATCATGGCGGCGATCGGCTTCGGCATCCCGATGCAGTTCAAGGCGGCCTATACCGAGGGCATTTCCCGCCTCACGCAGGAAGACATCAAATATGCGGAGGAGCTGGGCTATCGCATCAAGCTGCTGGGCATCACCAAGCGCAAGGCGAAGGGTTTCGAGTTACGGGTGCATCCCGCCCTTGTCCCGGCGCGGCGCCTGATCGCCAGCGTGGAAGGCGTGATGAACGCGATACTCGTCAAGGGCGACGCCGTGGGGCAGACCATGTACTACGGCGCCGGCGCCGGCGCCGAGCCGACTGCTTCCGCGGTGGTGGCGGACCTGGTGGACGTTGCGCGAATGCTCACGGCAGACCCCGAGCACCGGGTCCCCCATCTCGCGTTCCAGCCCGGCCAGCTTTCCAGCACGCCCATCCTGCCGATGGGCGAGGTCGAGACGCGCAACTATCTGCGGTTGAGGGTGCAGGACAGGCCCGGCGTGCTGGCGGACATCACGCGCATCCTGGCCGACCAGCGGATATCGATCGAGGCGCTGGTGCAGAAGGAGCCGCGCGGCGGTGAAGAACAAGTCGATCTGGTCATGCTCACTCACATGACCATCGAGAAGCACGTCGACGCGGCGATCGCGAAGATCGAACAGCTGCCCGTCGTCGTGGGCAAGGTCACCCGCATCCGGCTCGAAGAGCTCAACTAGGGGGATCGTGAGCAGCCATTCATCGAGCGGAAGCCGCCGCGCAACTTCCCGTTCGCACTATACGGGCCTGATCGACAAGTACCGCGACCGCCTACCGGTTGCTGCAGGCACGCGCGCCGTCTCGCTCAACGAGGGAGCGACGCCGCTGATCGAGCTCAGGAACCTGCCGGGCCTCGTGCGCAAGAAAGTGCGGTTCTTCGCCAAGTTCGAAGGCGTCAACCCGACCGGCTCGTTCAAGGACCGCGGCATGACGATGGCGGTCACGCGCGCGGTCGAAGAGGGCGCCAAGGCGATCATCTGCGCCTCCACCGGCAATACTTCGGCGTCCGCGGCGGCCTACGCCGCGCGGGCCGGGATCGCCTGCTTCGTCCTGATCCCGGAGGGCAAGATTGCGCTGGGCAAGCTCTCCCAGGCGATGATGCATGGCTCGCGCGTGCTGCAGATCCGCGGCAATTTCGATGACGGCATGCGCCTGGTGCAGGAAGTCGCCCGGTCGCTGCCGCTCAACATCGTCAATTCGATCAACCCCTACCGCATCCAGGGCCAGAAGACGGTTGCCTTCGAGGTGATCGAGGCCATGGGCGGCGCGCCCGACTACCATGCGCTGCCGGTGGGCAACGCAGGCAATATCACGGCGCACTGGATCGGCTACTCGGAGGCGGCGGGCGAGAGCACCCGGGCGCTGAGGGAGGATCCGGCCATGCGCCGCTACGGGACCTCCAGGATCGCGGATCGACGCCCTATCATGCTGGGCTACCAGGCCTCGGGCGCCGCGCCGATCGTGCGCGGCAGGCCGGTGGAAAACCCGGAAACCGTGGCGACCGCGATCCGCATCGGTAATCCGGTGTCCTGGCAGCAGGCAGTTGCCGCCAGCCGCGAGTCGGGCGGCTGGTTTGCCGAATGCAGCGACGAGGAAATCCTGCACGTGCAGAAGCTGCTGGCGCGCACCGAGGGGATATTCTGCGAGCCGGCATCGGCCATCGCGGTGGCCGGCGTGCTCAAGGACCTGGAGCTGGGCCGGATAGGCGAGGGCACCAGCGTCGTCTGCACGCTCACCGGGCACGGACTGAAGGACCCCGATACGGCGATCACGCAGAGCGCGAAGCCGGTCACGGTGGATGCCGAGCTGAAGGCGGTGGAGCGGGCGATAGGCGATCACCTCCCCAAGTGAGGTGACGTAATGACGAAGCAACACAGTATCAAGGGGAGCGCGCATGAAACTCTACATCACGCCGGGGTCTCCTTACGCGCGCATGGCGCGGATCATGGTGCTGGAGAAGGGGCTCGAAAAGCGCATCGAGATCATCACGGCCCAGACTCGCGTCGCGGACAGCCCGTACTACCTCATCAATCCATCAGGCCGCGTGCCCTATCTTGTGCGCGACGATGGCATCGGGCTGGAAGAGTCCGTTGTCATTTGGGACTATCTCGACGGGCTCGACGGCAAACCCACCTTGGGCATGCCGTCCGGCGCGCAAGCCTGGGAAGCGCGCCGGCTGGAGAGCCTGGCGCGCAGCCTGCTCGACGGCGTTGCGGTATGGGGCCGCGAGCTCGTGCGGCCCGAGGATGAGCGTTCGCCCACCGTCATCCTGCACGAGACGCACCGTAGCGAACGATTGACGAAGACGTGGGAAACTGAAATCGGCGCGCCGCTGATGCGCGGAACGCTCAACCGCGTGCAGGTTACGCTTGCCTGTGCCCTCGGGCTCGAGGCAAGAATTCCCGGGTTTCGCTGGCGGGCGGGCCATCCCAGGTTGAGTGCCTGGTTCGAGCGCATCGCTGCGCGCCCGTCGTTCACGGCGACCGCGCCGCCCAAGGCCACCTAGTGACACGCGGGCGGCAATCGATACGACAGCATCGGAAGCGCCCCGGCAGTAAGATATCCCGGCTGGAGGCATCCCGTGAAACGCTCCTGCTGGTTGCTGGCAATCCTGAGTCTCGTGACCGCCTGCGGGCAAGTCGTGCCGAAGGCGCCGGCGCAGGTGGAGCAGGCCGTCGCCCGACCCCCGCTGAAGGATGCACCCATTCCAGGCTGGCCCGGTCTGCGGGTCGAGACGCGTTACGTCGCGCGGATCGCCATGCGCGGCTACTGCCTGAAGGTACCGGCAGGCACGCCGATCCCGGAGACTTCCCTCGATAGCTGCGCGCGGCCGGATTTCTGGCGCGCGGTGTGCGACGTTTACATTGACGTCCAGCACCTGGGCGATCTCTCGCTGCGCGAGCACGAAGAGAAGCGCTGCCGCGGCTACGATCATCAGGGCAGCGACTCATTTGCCGAGGCGTTGCGCGTGTGGCGTGAACGTGGAGAAAATCGTTATGCCGACATGGTTGATTTCGAGTGGATGATGTTCATGATCGAACCCCCGGGAAACTGTAAGGAAGGAGAAAGGATTTGCGTCGAAATGCGCTAGTGAGGGGCGCAGGGTGATGTCCGCCGCGCGGCACCGGTGGATATGTACCCTGTCGCACACAGACGCTCGTTAGCACACAGGTAAAAAGTCACATCGCGCCAAACTCTTATTGCGGACTCCTCAGCGACCCAGTTAGCATATGACCATAACCACGCGGAATAAGCGCCGTAACAAGCGTGGAAAGTTTTGAAGCGCAGTCTTTTCTGGGATAGCGGGAGGGAGAGTTGGGTTTCGTCTGCTTGTCTGCGGGCACGGGCACGGCATGAGCCCGGCTATTCCGCGGAAAATCATCATTGGGTTCGGCCTGGGCGTCGCGATCCTGGCGATCAATGCGGCGATCGCCGTCCAGGTCGTCGTCAGCCTCACGGAGGCTACACAGGCCGTGGCGGACGGCCTGCGAGTCAGGGACTTGCTGAAGGAAACCAGGTCCCTTGTTTTCAGTTCCGAGACCGGGCAGCGCAACTACGTCCTCACCGGCAACAAGGAATACCTGGAGCTTTCCCTCAAGTCGCTGAAGTCCACTGAGAGCCAGTTGAACGAAATTCTGGGCCTGGTCGACAACGATTCCACGGAGGCGGAGAAGACCGGGCTGCTGCAGTCGCTGATCGGTGCGCGGGCTGCTCTATTCGAGCGCACGCTCGATCATCTCAGAAACGGGAGAAAAGCGGCTGCCTTGCAAGCCATGACGGCGGAGGCAGGCAAGGACAACCTGAACAGAACCGACGAGCTCTTCGACCAGCTCGGCGCATCGCAAGGCGCGCTGTTCGCGCGCCGGACCGACGAGCTGCAACGGAACTCGCTCTTCAGCCTGGTGACGTTTTACGTAGCTACTTTTTGCGGCGTGGTCCTCCTCGGTCTGCTCTGCTATTTTGTCTACCGGGATATCACGGAGCGCAGACGGGCTGAAGAAAAACTCCGGGTCGTCTCCACCCATGACTCGTTGACAGCGCTTCCCAATCGCACGCTTCTCCACGAGCGTCTGTCGCATGCTTTGGCGAGAGCGCAGCGCCATGGCCGGCAGCTGGCGCTCCTATTTGTCGGCCTCGACCGCTTCAAGACCGTCAACGACACTCTCGGTCACGAGGCAGGCGACACGCTGCTGCAGGTTACGGCGCTGCGGCTCCACGATTGCCTGCGGGAGACCGATACGATGGCCCGGCAGGGGGGGGACGAATTCGTGGTGCTGATGGACGAGCTCACCGATCGCGAGCCGATTACCCGCGTGTCGCAGAGAATCCTGGACGCCGTGGGGCAGCCATTCATCATCGATGGGCAGGAAATCCACATCACGGCCAGCATCGGCATCAGCGTCTACCCGGAGGACGGCAGGACGCTGCTGAGGAACGCGGACATCGCGATGGAGCGCGCCAAGGACAAGGGAAAGAACAACTATCAGTTCTACTCGACGCAAATGGATAACTACTCCGTGGAGCGCCTGTCGCTGGAATCCGGCCTGCGCCGTGCGCTCGAGCGCGAGGAATTCACGCTGCACTATCAACCCAAGGTGAATATCGCCACCGGCCTCATCACCGGGATGGAGGCGCTGCTGCGCTGGCAGCATCCGGAGCTGGGATCGGTCGCACCGGGCCGGTTCATTCCGATTGCGGAGGAGACCGGCCTCATACAGCCGATCGGTGCCTGGGTGCTGAAGACCGCGTGCATCCAGAACCGGGCATGGCAACGGCAGGGCGTGCTGCGCTTCCCCGTCGCGGTGAACCTGTCATCCCGCCAGTTTGCCGGAGAAACCCTCCTCGATGACGTCAAGGCGGCGCTCGATGCATCGGGACTGGCGGCCGCGGACCTGGAGCTCGAGATCACCGAGAGCATGGTCATGAACAGCCCCGAGCAGGCAGTCATCCAGCTGCGGCAACTCAAGGAGCTGGGCGTCCACGTGGCGATCGATGATTTCGGCACCGGCTATTCATCGCTCGCTTACCTCAAGCGCTTCCCGATCGACAGCGTGAAAGTGGACCGCTCCTTCGTCGAGGACATTCCGGAAAACGTTGACAGCATGGCGATCGCCCAGGCGGTGATCGCCATGGCGCATAGCCTGCGCCTCAAAGTGGTGGCGGAAGGAGTCGAGAGCGAAGCCCAGCTCGGCTTCCTGTGCGGCGAAGGGTGCGACGAGATACAAGGTTATTATTTCTGCGAGGCGCGCCCCGCCAGTGAAATTTCCGAGATCATGCGCAGGACCCTGCGACGCGGCAATACCGTCTATCTTTCGGAGCGGCGTCGCAGGGCGTGACATTTGGTGGCACGCGGTGCGGGACACGGGCGCGAAACGGCGCCCGTTTTCTTTTCCGCGTTGAAGGGCAGCGATACACGGGGCACAATGCCAGGTACAAGGCGGCCGAGCGCCACGCTCATAACGATTTCCCGAGGAGGAGCAATGCGAACCTGCTGTCTGATCGCCACCATGCTTGGGCTGCTTGCGCCCGCTGGCGCGTACGCGCAGCAGGGTTATCCGACCCGGCCGATCCGGCTGATCGTTCCGTTCCCCGCCGGCGGCCAGACGGACATCATGGCGCGCACGCTGTCCCACAGGCTGGGCGAAGCTTTCAAGGAAACGGTCGTGGTGGACAACCGTCCCGGCGGCGGAGGCACGATAGGCCCGGAATCCGCCGTGAAAGCGAACCCCGACGGCTACACCCTGATCATGGTGTCGGCCTCCTATTCGACGAACGCGGCGCTCTACAAGCTGCCCTATGACCCGGTCAATGATGTGACGCCGATCTCGCTGATCGGCGAGACCGGGTTCGTGGTTACGGTGCAGCTGTCGAGCCCGGTCAAGAGCACCAAAGAGCTGATCGCGTATGCCAAGGCGCACCCGGGGCAGCTCAACTACGCCTCCGGCGGCACGGGCAGCAGCACGCACTTCGCCACCGAGCTCTTCAACCAGATGGCCGGCGTCAGCACGACGCACGTACCGTACAAGGGTACCGGGCAGGGACTGACCGATTTGTTGGCGGGCAACATCCAGCTCGTCTTCGCGGGCTTCAACCAGATGCTCCCGCATATCAAGGCAAACCGCGTGCGCGGCCTCTCGGTGACTACCGCCAGGCGCGCCAGCGCCTTGCCCGATCTTCCCACCGTGGCCGATACCGTTGCGGGCTACGAGGCCGTGCAATGGTTCGCGGTCTGGGGCCCCAAGGGGTTGCCCAGGAGCCTCGTCACACGCTGGAACGGCGAGCTCAATCGCGCCCTGCAGCTTCCCGATGTGAAGGAGCGCATGGCGGCCGATGGCGTGGAACCCGTCGGCGGCTCGCCCGAGCGCTTCCGCGAAGCGCTCATCCGCGACGTCGCGAAATGGAAGAAGGTCGTCAGCACGGCAGGAATCAAGGTGGGGAGCTGAGGCCGTGATGAAGTGATCCAGTGACCGAAAGAAGCACCGGAACGGGCGCGAAACCGCGCCCGTTTTCTCTTGCTTTTGAGGCTAACCCCACAATCGCCGCGACGCGATGCGTGCCCCATCGCCCAGCGCAGCGAGCTTGGCCCAGGCGACCGTCATGGGGATCTCGGCATTGCCGGCCGTCGAGGCAAAACCGCAGTCGTTTCCGAACAGAACGTTCTCCCGTCCCGCTGCCTGCGTCCAGCGCTCGATGCGGTCGGCGATCCCCTCGGGGTGCTCCACCGTTGCGTTCGAGTGGGTGATCGCGCCGGGAATCAGGATCTTGCCGTCGGGGAGGCGGAGCCTGGTCGCGACGCGCCACTCGTGCTCGTGGCGCGGGTTGGCCGCTTCGAAGGAGTAGGCGCCCGCGCGTATCGTGAAGATCAGGTCAAGCACCTGCTCGAGCTGCAGGTCGGAGAGACGCGGGCCGAAATTCACGCCGTAGCAGGTGTGGAACCGGATACGCTCCGCCGGCAGGCCGCGCAGCACGTGGTTGAGATGCTCGATGCGCTTCTGCATCCAGGCGCGGTACGCCTTGAGGTCCATGTCCTTGCGCGAATCCCACGAGCTCACCAGGCGGGGGTCGTCGATCTGGAGCAGCAGGCCCGCGTCGAGTATGGCCTTGTATTCCTCACGCATCGCCTCCCCGTATGCCGCGTAGTAGTCCTCCTGCGATCGGTAATGCTCGTTCCCGTCCACCGGCACCGGGCTCGAGGCGGGCACGAAACCCTCCTCGGCGCCGGCTGCGGCTATGGCGTCCTTCAGGTTCCGGAGGTCGCGGTCGAGGATGTCGTGGCCGGAATAGCGGATCGGCGCGACGCATACGCGTGGCGCCACCCGCACCGCCCGGGCATAGGGGCTGTGCTCGCCGACGCCCTGGTAATAGTCGGGAAACATGCCCGCGTCGCGGCCTTGGAGGTCCACGGGACTGGGCATCGGCACGCCGCCCTTGGGAATGCGCGCCTCGAATCCGCCGATGCGCTCGGTGAGATAGGCCCTGAAGCTCGGCTTGCTGCACTCGCCGTCGTTCACGACGTCGATGCCGGCCTCTACCTGCCTGCGTACGATGTCGAACACCTGCTCGCGCAGCGTCTTCTCATGCGCAGCCTTGTCGTAGGGACGGCCGTCGGCCTGGGCATGCAGGGTTGCGAGGATCTGCGGCGGGCGGGGAAGGCTCCCGGTGTGCGTGGTGCGGATGCGCTTTTCGCCGCGTTTCATCGTCGTTGCCCGGGTGCCCGCGACAAGTTTATATTGGCGGCGGAGCGGCAGTCCAACGCAGGGAGTCAGCATGCGCAACGCGATTTTGCGGTTCGTGCAAATTCTTCTGCCTGGACTTGCGGCCGCGCTCCTCGCCGACGGGGCGCAAGCCCAGAATTACCCCGACAAGCCGGTGCGGCTCGTGGTCGGCTTCAGCGCGGGCGGGCCGACCGATGTGCCGGCCCGTTTCATCGCCGACAGGCTGGGATCCGCGCTCGGGCAGCGCGTGGTCGTCGACAACCGTCCCGGTGCCGCCGGTCAGATCGCCACCAACGACGTGCTGTCGCGCCCCCGAACCGGCTACACGCTGCTGCTCTGCACCCATTTTGAGTCGATCAACGCGGCGGTCTACAGGAAAGTCGCGTACAAACTGAGCGACATCGCGCCGATCACCCAGATCTCGCGCTACTACTACGGCATCGTGATGACCAACGAGCTGCCCGCGCAGGACTGGGAAGGCTTCGTCGCCCATGCACGCGCCAACCCCGGGAAGCTCAACTACGGCTCCATCGGGCGGGGCTCCGCCCAGGAGGTCCTGGCGCTGGAGCTCGGCAAGCTGACCGGGATACAGATGGTGGGCATACCCTACAAGGGCGGCGCGGAAGTGCTCCCGGACCTGTTCGGGGGCAGGGTGCATCTCTACGTGTCGCCGACGCTGTCGGTCCTGCCGCTCGCCGGCAAGCTGCGAATATTGGCGGTCACCAGTCCCGAGCGGCTGCCCGCCGCGCCGGACGTCCCGACGCTGGGCGAAAAGGGACTCAAGTTCGTGCGCTTCGGCTGGCTCGGCGTCTGCGCCGGCGCGGGCACGCCGCAGCCCGTCATCGCGAGGCTCAACCGGGACATCGCCGCGATCGTGAAGTCGCCCGACTACCGCCAGATGATCGAGAAGGCCGGCTCGGTCGCGGTGCACTCGACGCCGGAGGAGCTGCGCAGGGTCCTGACCGAAACCTACGAGCAGACTGCCGCGATCGGCCGCGAGTTCGGGCTGCAGCTGGATTGACGCGTCGCCATCACTGGCGGGAAGAGGGAGGCGGCATGGAACGGAATCGCGGGTACATCCGTGCAGCGGTGGCCGCCTTGGCCATGACGGGCTCCTGCTGAAGAGCCAGGTTCAATCGGCTTTCACGTTGGCGGTCTTCGCCACCTTGCCCCACAGCGCGTAGTCGGCGCGGATCTGCGTGTCCATCTCTTCCGGCGTGCTGGGCGAGGGCGTCATGCCGAGCGCGCGGATGCGCTCCAGCACGTCGGGCATGCCGAGGATGCGCACGAGCGCCTCGTTCAGCTGGCGGACGATGCGGCGCGGGGTCCCGGCGGGCGTGACCATCCCGTACCACTCGATCACGTTGGCGAAATCCTTATATCCCATCTCCACCGCCGTGGGCACTTCGCCGAGCACTTCGATGCGCGTGCCGCCCATCACGCCCAGTGCCCGCAGCCTTCCCGACTTCACGTGGGGCATGATCGAAGTGGGATTGGAGATCATAGTGTTGACGTTGCCGCCCAGCAGGTCGAGCAACGCGGGGCCGGCGCCCTTGTACGGCACGTGGACCAGGTTGACGCCCGCCGCCAGCTTGAACAGCTCGCCGCCCAAGTGCTGGAGTGACGCGCTGGAGGCGAACGTGACCCTGCCGGGGTTCTGCCGCGCGTAGGCGGCCAGTTCCTTGAGCGTGGCCGCGGGCAGGCTGGCGTGCGCGGTCATGATCATGGGCTGCTGCGTGTAGCGCGTGAGCCCGGCGAAATCCTTCAGCGCGTCGTAGCCCACCTCGCGGAAGATGTGCGGGTTCACTGCCAGCGGTCCGGAGAACGCGAAGAGGATGGTGTAGCCGTCGGCAGGGGCCTTGGCCACGAGCGCCGTCGCGATGCTGCCCTGGACGCCGCCCCGGTTGTCGACGACGATCTGCTGCTTGAAGATCTCGGTGAGCTTGGGCGCCATGATGCGCGACACGGCGTCGGTGCCGCCGCCGGGCGGCGCAGGGACGATCCAGCGGATCGGGCGCACCGGGTAGGCATCGGCCGCGCCTGCGGCGGCCGCGTTCACGCACGGGGCGAGGCCCATGCAAATTCCCAGAAAAGAGAATATGCAACCCAACGCGCTGCCGCTTCGCGCCATGAACCTCTCCCGGGCCGTTCGTGGAGGTATCCGAGCATACTATACTTGGGCGCAGCCCTGCCCCGAGTGGATCCATGGAAAAAACGCTGAGAGGAAAGATTGCGCTGGTCACAGGCTCGACCGGCGGCATCGGCGAAGCCTTTGCGCGGGCGTTCGCGGCGCAGGGCTGCAACGTGATGATGAACGGGATGGGCGATCCGGTCGCCATCGAAAAGCTGCGCGCCGCCATCGCGAAGGAGCACGGCGTGAAGATCGCCTTTCACGGCGCCGACGTAGGTGTCCCCGCCGAGATCGAGGCGATGGTGCGAGAGACGGAGCGGCAGCTCGGCGGCGTGGATATCCTGGTCAACAACGCAGTCGTGCGGCACTACGACAAGATCGAGAACTTCCCCGTAGAGAAGTGGGACCGCGCCATCGCCGTGGACCTGTCGGCGGCGTTTCACACCATCCGGCTCACGGTAGCCGGCATGAAGCAGCGCGGCTGGGGGCGTATCATCAACATGTCGTCCATCCACGGCCGCATGGCGGTGCCCAACCGGGTCGACTACGTCACCGCCAAACACGCGCTGATCGGTCTGACCCGCGGCGTGGCGCTGGAGATCGCGGAGACCGGCGTGACCATCAATGCGCTGATGCCGGGGTGGGTGCTGACGCCCCACGCCGAAGGCCAGATTTCACGCCTGATGGCGGCCGAGGGCGTCAGCCGGGAGAAGGCGATCGAGGCGCTGATGAAGGTGCGTCAGCCGAGCGGCCGGCCGATCATGCCGGAGGACATCGCCGCGTTGGGCATGTTTCTGTGCACCAACGCCGGCGCCCATATCAACGGCGCGGCGCTCCCCATCGACGGAGCGTGGCAGACCGGGTTCATGCTGACGGTGGGGAACTCCACCTGACTGCGCGGCGGAGGCAGGGCGCTATTCAAAGCGCATTGAAAAGTCCGCCGCCTTCACATCCTTGGTCAGGCTCCCCACCGACATGCGGTCTACGCCTGTCTCGGCGATCGCGCGGGCATTCTCGAGCGTAATGCCCCCGGAGGCTTCGAGTTCCGCGCGGCCCGCCGCGACCTTCACCGCCTCACGCATCTGCTCCGGGCTCATGTTGTCGAGCAGGATCATGGTCGCGCCGGCAGCGAGGGCTTCGCGCAGTTGATCGAGGCTTTCCACCTCGACTTGTATCCAGTCGCCCTTGTCCTTCAGCTTGCGCGCTTGTGCGATCGCCTGCCGGATGCCACCCGCTGCGGCAATGTGGTTTTCCTTGAGCAGCATGGCGTCGTACAGGCCGATGCGATGATTGGATCCGCCGCCGATGCGCACGGCGTACTTCTGGGCCAGGCGCAATCCGGGCAGGGTCTTGCGGGTATCGACGATACGCGCTCGCGTGCCTGCGATCGCCTCGACGTAGCGCCGGGTGGCCGTGGCGACGCCGGACAAGGTTTGCAGGAAGTTGAGGGCCACGCGCTCCGCGGCGAGGAGCGCCCGCGCTTCCGCATCGACCGAGCAAACCCGCGCACCGGGCGGGACGTCCGCGCCTTCCGGGAAAGCCCACGCAACCTTCGCGAAGGCATCGAGGTGGCGCAGGCTGGCCTCGAACCACGGTTGTCCGCACAGGACAGCCTTTTGCCGGCACAGCACTGCCGCCCGCACCCGCTGGCCGCCAGGAACCAGCGGAGCGGTCAGATCGCCGCTCCCCACGTCCTCGGCCAGGGCGGTGCGCACGTTGCGTTCGATCTCGGCTGCCAGTTCCACTGTATTACACTATGGCTGTCGGGGGCAGAGCGGTGATTCTAGCGCACTGAAAGGGGTGGAATGGACGGCATGCTGAGCGTCTTGTCGTACGGCCTCGGCACGATCATCGCCATCGTGCTGATCGGCGGGTTGATCGTCCTGATCATCCACGACGTCACGCAGAAAAAGCACACCGTGCTGCGTAACTTCCCGGTCGTCGGGCGGCTGCGCTTTTTCTTCGAGGATCTCGGCGAGTATTTTCGCCAGTATTTTTTCGCGGGCGACCGCGACGAGATGCCGTTCAACCGCGCGACGCGCGGCTTCATCTACCGGCTGGCCAAGGACGAGGGCAGCGTCATCGGCTTCGGCTCGACCAACGACCTGCGTGAGCCGGGCTCGATCATCAATATCAGCGGCATGAGCTTCGGAGCGATCTCGGCTCCCGCCGTGCGCTCGCTGTCCCGCGGCGCGGCGCTGGCCGGCTGCTGGCTGGGGACGGGGGAAGGCGGTCTTGCCCCGCACCACCTCGAGGGTGGCTGCGATGTGATCATGCAGATGGGCACTGCCAAGTATGGGATGCGCAATCTCGATGGCAGCTTCTCCAACGAAAAGGCACGGGAACTGGCGCCGCACGTGAAGGCCTTCGAGATCAAGCTCTCGCAGGGAGCGAAACCGGGAAAGGGTGGCGTATTGCCCGCCAGCAAGGTGACCGAGGAGATCTCGCGCATAAGGGGCATACCGGCGGGCAAGGACTCGATCAGCCCCAACCGGCATTACGACATCGCCAATATGGACCAGCTGCTCGACAAGGTGGCGCGACTGCGCGACCTCACCGGGCGGCCGGTGGGGATCAAGACGGCGGTAGGCGGTTGGGACTTCATCAATGACCTGTGCGAGGCAGTGTTACGGCGAGGCAAGGAGTACGCGCCCGATTTCCTGCACATCGACGGCGGCGAAGGGGGCAGCGGGGCGGCGCCGCAGACGCTGATGGATCACATGGCGCTGCCGATCGCGGAAGCACTGCCGCGTGTGGTGGACTCCCTGCTGCAATCGGACCTGAAAAGCCGCATACGCGTCGTGGCGGCCGGCAAACTGGTCACCTCGGCGCGTGCTGCGTGGGCGTTGTGCGTCGGGGCGGACTTCGTAGTCACCGCCCGCGGCTTCATGTTCTCGCTGGGATGCATCCAGGCGCTGCGCTGCCATACCAATACCTGCCCCACCGGCGTCACCACTCACAACAAGCGCCTGCAGCGCGGACTGGTGGTGGAGGAGAAACACCTGAGGGTGGCGAACTACGCGCGCAACATGAACAAGGAGATCGACATGATTGCGCACTCCTGCGGCTGCCGGCATGCGCGCGAGCTCAAGCGCGAGCATGTGCGTATCGTCCAGACCGCCAACCAGAGCATCGCGCTCAACATGCTCTACCCGTATCCCATCGTCGGTTCGCGGACGGCGTCGAAGCAGAAAACCGAGGCCGCCAGCGTCGCCGCATAGTCCACCCGGCGCGGGGGCCGCGCCCCGAACTCGGCACCACAAATTCGGGTCTCAGCACTCACGATATCAACGCTTTCCCGGAGGCACGATATGGCGAGACTGGTCAAACGCACGGCAACTGCGCCCTACAAGGTGGATGCCTCGAAGGAACCCCAGTTCATCTGCGGCTGCGGGTTGTCGAGGAACCTGCCGTTCTGCGACGGCACGCACAAGACCACGGCGCGCACCGAAGACGCGGCAAAGCTCTACTGGTACGACGCTGAACGCAAGCGGCACGACGTCTCGGCCGACCCGTATCCCGGCATCGCAAGCGACGCCAGGTAATCCGCCGGCACCGTGCTGCGGCGAGAGCTCGCGGCGCAGGGCAAGCCGGCCGTTTCAGCTCATAGCCGGTATTCGATCCAGTAGATCGCCATCACCAGCGCTAGCAGCGCGATTTCGGCGAGCGTCACCAGGAATAT
>DATFVY010000140.1:0-5132 GCA_035259925.1 Burkholderiales bacterium | reverse complement strand
ACGCATTACCCATTACCCGTATGAAATACGAGCTCTTCTACTGGCCCCACATACAAGGCCGCGGGGAATACGTCCGCCTCGCGCTGGAGGAAGGCGCTGCCGACTATGTCGATGTCGCCCGTCTGCCGGAAGGCGAGGGTGGCGGGCGAGCCGCGGTGAGCCGCATGCTGGAGGAGGCCACTGATGGGCGCACCCCGTTCGCGCCGCCCATCCTCAGGGCCGGCAAGCTGCTGATCTCGCAGACCGCGAACATCCTCCTTTACCTGGGCCCGCGGCTGGGCCTCGTGCCGAAAGCCGAGGCGGCGCGGCTGTGGGCGCACCAGCTCCAGCTCACGATCTCGGACCTCGTCGTCGAGGCGCACGACACCCACCATCCGATCGCCAAGAGTCTCTACTACGAGGAGCAAAAGGCGGAGGCCTCGCGGCGTTCCGGGGATTTCCGGGCGCTGAGACTGCCCAAGTTCCTCGGTTATTTCGAGCGTGTGCTGAAGGCGAACCCTGCCGGGGACGGCTGCCTGGTCGGGAAATCGCTGAGTTACGTCGACCTTTCGATGTTTCAGGTGATGTCCGGGCTCGCCTACGCCTTCCCGCGCGCGATGGCCCGCGTGCAGTCCGGGTGTCCCCGGCTGGCGGCGCTCCATCAAAGCGTGCAGGAGCGGCCGCGCATCGCCGCCTACCTGAGGTCGGGCCGCCGGCTGCCGTTCAATGACCATGGCATTTTCCGGCGCTATCCCGAACTCGACGCGGATGCTTGAGTGTCGAGTGTCGGGTGGTTTTCCCTCATCCCGCGACACTCGTCCCTCGTCCCGCTGAGTTATCCACACTTGCCGGCGGTCGTGTCGTCGTGAAACGGCGACACCGTGCAACATTTTCCGGTCGCGACTGTCTCAATTTCACCTCAGGCCGTGCGGGTAAAAACGGCTTTTTTGAGCAATAAGTCCTGCATCGCCTGATTTTTCCCAGCAGGTCTGGTGTGCCCGGTCTATCGTACTGGGCACTGCTGAAAAAGCGCAGGAGGGCTCTATGACAATGAATAACTGGTTGATCTGGCCGGAGAGCGTCGTGCTGTCCGTGCTGGTGCTGCTGCTCATCGCGATGATCCTTCTCTATGCCGCGCGCGTGCCCATGCACGGGCTGATCCGCAGCCTCGGTCAAGCGCTCGGCGGCTCCCTGCGCCTGGCAGCGCGCTGGCTGTTCGGCGCGGCGGAGGAGATGAAGCGGCGCAACAAGGAAGTGCTGCTGGCGCAGGGGCGCCGGGAAACGGGCCAGCGCATCGAGCGCGAGTTCGAGCGCCTCGGTATCCTCGTCAAGCGCGACTTGCAGGGCTACCCGGTGCTGCAGCGCCGGCTGCTCGAGGAGGTCACGCGCATCGAGGAGGACTACAAGAAGTGCGGCGAAGTGCCACCCCCGCCGCCCGACTGGGTGGAGGCGGTTGCCGCCGTCGCGCAGATCAAGACCG
Organism: Burkholderiales bacterium; assembly: GCA_035259925.1. Lineage (GTDB taxonomy): Bacteria > Pseudomonadota > Gammaproteobacteria > Burkholderiales > SG8-41 > SG8-41. The sequence continues at coordinate 3,673 of DATFVY010000140.1, read as the reverse complement.
GCGGTGGCGAGGTAGTGCAGAAGATACTCGAGGAAATCAAGCTGACGATAGAGCGCATCCACGAGAAGGCCCTTGCCGAGTACCGGACCTCGTTCGAGGAGCGGCACGACATCCTGGAGTCGACGATGCCGTACTGGAGGTCGGTCGACCAGCTCCTGAAGCAGGTGGACAAGAAGATCTCCGGGCTGCAGGACGGCGCGTCGGCGGTGGACGCGCAGATGGTGAAGTACCAGCAGATCGCCGCGAAGACCGAGCAGGCGGAGACGAACCTCACGAATTCCGCTTTCACCCAGTTCACCATCGCCACCCTCGTGCTGGCGGTGGCGCTGGGCGGCGCATTCGTCAACTTCAAGCTGATCGCGCTGCCGATGTCGGAGATGGTCGGCGCTGCCGACTACATCACCGCCTCGCTGCGCACCTCGGAGGTGGCCGCGCTGGTCATCATCCTGGTCGAGGCGTCGATGGGCCTGTTCCTGATGGAGTCGCTGCGCATCACGCACCTGTTCCCGCGCATCGCCGAGCTGAGCGACCGCACGCGCCGCCGCATGATCTGGATATCGCTGGTGCTGCTGGTGACCCTGGCGGGCATCGAGGCCGCCCTGGCGCTGATGCGGGACATGCTGATCGCCGACAAGCAGGCCCTGCTGCAGTCGCTCGCTGCCCAGCAGACGGTGGTGAGCGAAGGCTGGGTCGGGCGCATCCCCACCGCGGGCCAGATGATACTGGGCTTCATCCTGCCGTTCGCGCTGGCATTCGTGGCGATCCCGCTCGAGTCCTTCATCCATTCCGCGCGCACGGTGAGCGGGGTGGTGCTCGTCAACCTGGTGCGGGCGCTGGCATTCGTGCTGCGGGTGCTCAGCAACCTGTCGCGGCACGCGAGCCGCGTGCTGCTGCACTTCTACGATCTCGTGGTCGTGATACCGTTGATGATCGAGCACCTCGTGAAGTCGGTGCGCTTCCGCGACGCGGAGGCGAAGACGCCTGCGCTGGATGCCCCCGCGCCGAAGTCCAAGTCCCTGTTGAGCGGGGGCCGGTCATGATCAGGCGAACATTCCTGGCGTCATGCATCGCTGCCGCCCTGGCGGCAGGCACTGCGGGCTGCGTCGACCCGCGCAACCAGGCGCACGCGGTATACATGCTGGTGGATACCTCCGGCAGCTACTCCCAGGAAGCGGCCAAGGCCCAGCTCATCATCAGCTACCTGCTGGGCACGCTCCAGCCGGGGGACTCGCTGGCGGTGGCGCGGGTGAAGAGCCGCAGCTTCACCGAGAAGGACATCGTCGCCAAGGTCACGTTCGATACGCGCCCGACCCAGGCAAATGCCCAGAAGCGCGCTTTCCGCGAGAAGACGGGAGCGTTCCTCGACACGGTGAAGGGCAGCGTCTACACCGACATCACCGGCGGCATGATCCAGGGCGCGGAATTCCTGAGAGAGACCGGCGCCGGGAGAAAGACGATACTGATCTTCTCGGACATGCAGGAGGAGCTCGACAAGGTGACGATCCGCGACTTCCCCATCGACCTGAAGGACATCCGGGTGGTGGCGGTCAACGTGACCAAGCTCAACACCGACAACATCGATCCGCGGCGCTATCTCGGCCGGCTCGACGCCTGGGGCAAGCGCGTCAAGGGCGCCGGCGCTGCGGAGTGGCGGGTCATCAACGATCTCGAGCGGCTCGACGCCATTTTCGGACGGGGTTAACAGGGCGGAAGGCCGGCGCAAGCCGGTCACAGGGAGAAAAGAACAGGGCGGCTACGGCCGCCCTTTTTTTGAGCCGCGCCTCAACGTGTCACGCCGTATCACGTCACGCCGCACCGGTCACGCCTTTAGAATGCCGGGGTGCAGCCCGCCCCGTACTCCACCCTCACTCCCGATCGCGCGCTCGACGCGCTCACGGCTCTCGGCTTCAGCCCCGACGGGCGCCTGCTCGCGCTGAACAGCTACGAGAACCGCGTCTACCAGGCGTGGATGGAGGAGGGGCCGCCGCTGGTGGCCAAGTTCTATCGCCCGGGGCGCTGGAGCGACGCGCAAATCCTGGAAGAGCACGTTTTCGCGCGCGAGCTCGCGGAGCGCGAGATCCCCGTCGTCGCTCCGCTCGTGGTCAACAATGCGACGCTGCACGCCTTCGAGGACCTGCGCTATGCCGTCTTCCCGCGGCGCGGCGGCCGGCCTCCCGAGCTGGAGGACCGCAGGACGCTGGAATGGATCGGGCGCTTCGTCGGCCGCATCCACGCCGTGGGTGCAACCCGGGGCTTCAAGGCGCGGCCCGCGCTCGACATCGAGAGCCATGGTACCGAGCCGCGTGACTGGCTCCTCGCGAGCGGCCTCGTCCCCGCCGACCTGCTGGAGGCGTGGAAGAGCGCGACCGCGCTGGCGCTGGACGGCGTGCGCCGCTGTCACGAGCGCGCGGGAAACGTGAAGCGCATACGCCTCCACGGCGATTGCCACTCGGGCAACATCCTCTGGACCGACGCCGGGCCGCATTTCGTGGATTTCGACGACGCCCGCTCGGGGCGGGCGGTGCAGGACCTCTGGATGCTGCTCTCGGGCGACCGCGCGGCCATGACGCAGCAGCTCGCCGACGTGGTGGCGGGTTACCGGGACTTCAACGAGTTCGATCCGCGCGAACTGCAGCTCGTCGAGGCGCTGCGCACGCTGCGCCTCATTCACTACTCCGCCTGGATCGCGCGGCGCTGGGACGATCCCGCTTTCCCCGCGGCTTTTCCCTGGTTCGGCACCCAGCGCTACTGGCAGGACCGCATCCTCGAATTGCGCGAGCAGATCGCAGCGATGGAGGAAGAGCCCCTTACTATCGACGATTCGTGATGGGTGATGAGTGATGGTGATGGGGTCCTCACTGCATCACCGCCTCACTGCCTCACTTCATCACTGCAGCTTATAATCCGCTCCCTGTCCAACCCACGGGAGCCGATCATGGCCATATCGATGTACCTGGCGAGCGCGCCGCGCTTTGCCAACACGCTGAAGAATCTTTCCGCAATCCTCGACAAGGCGCAGGCGCACTACGAGGCGAAGAAGTACGACGCCTCCACGGTCATGAGCTACCGCCTGTTTCCCGACATGTTTCCCTTCGTGCGCCAGGTGCAGGTCGCGTGCGATACCGCGAAGGGCGCCGTGGCGCGCCTCGCCGGCGTCGAGGTTCCCAAGCACGATGATACCGAGCAGACGATCGCCGACCTGAAGGCGCGCATCGCCAGGACCCTCGACTTCATCAACAGCGTCAAGCCGGGGCAGATCGAGGGCAGCGAGGAAAAGGAAATCGTGATGAAGATGCGTAGCGGCGAGGTGAAGTTCAAGGGCATGCAGTACCTCCTGGGCCACGCGCTGCCCAACTTCTACTTTCACGTCACCACGGCCTACAACATCCTGCGCCACAACGGCGTAGAGCTCGGCAAGCGGGATTACATCGGCACGCCCTGATCAGGGAGTGCCGTGATGGGTGATGAGTGATGGGTGATGAGTCTCCCGCGTAGCCGCGGGCTGTCGTCAGTCGTCAGTTATCAGTCGTCGCCGGTTACTTGACCGCCAGGTCAAGTATTCCCGACTTGGGCGTGAAGCCCAGCCCGGGCGTCTGCGGCAACGTCAACCAGCCCTTGACCGGCGAAGGCGTGCCGTCGAAGAGCGCTTCGCCGAGGCGCCAGCCGCCGAGGT
>DATFVY010000139.1:0-5677 GCA_035259925.1 Burkholderiales bacterium | reverse complement strand
GGGCGACGTCGTCACCGTGGAATCGCGCCGCGGCATCATTTCGCTGTACGCCCGCGCCGACGACGGCACGCCGCGGGGAGCGGTATTCATCCCGTTCTGCTTCTACGAGGCGGCGGCGAACCTGCTCACCAACCCGGTGCTCGACCCGTTCGGCAAGATTCCCGAGTTCAAGTACTGCGCAGTGAAGGTGATGAAAGGCGGGGAGCTGACGCCACGCTCCAGTTACGGCGGCGGACAGGCGCTCGCCGAGCAGCAGACAGGGTAAGAGATTCTTCGGAGCCGGGGCCTGGGGGTCGCAAGGCAGCGACTGCGAGGGCTTGCGCGCGGATTTTTTGGGAGTTCAGGAGAGGAACAACAACATGCCATTGTCCGATATCGAGATCGCGCAGCAGGCGAAGATGCTGCGCGTCACACAGATCGCCGAGAAGCTCGGCATAGCCGAGGAGCACCTCGTTCCCTACGGCCACTACAAGGCGAAGGTGTCGCTCGACTACATCGACAGCCTGAAGAGCAGGAAGAACGGCAGGCTGATCCTGGTCACCGCCATCAGCCCCACGCCAGCGGGCGAGGGCAAGACCACGACCACCGTCGGCCTGGGCGACGCGCTTAACAAGATCGGCAAGAAGGCGATCATCTGCCTGCGCGAGCCCTCCCTCGGCCCGGTGTTCGGGATGAAGGGCGGCGCCGCGGGTGGCGGCTATGCACAGGTCGTGCCGATGGAGGACATCAACCTCCACTTCACCGGCGATTTCAACGCGATCGGCCTCGCCAACAACCTGCTCGCCGCCACGCTCGACAACCATATCCATCATGGCAACGAGCTCGGCATAGACGTCCGGCGCATCACGTGGAAGCGCGTGATGGACATGAACGACCGCGCGTTGCGCGAGCTGACGGTCTCGCTCGGCGGCCCGGGAAATGGCTATCCGCGCCAGGACGGCTTCGATATCGTGGTCGCGTCAGAAGTCATGGCGATCTTCTGCCTTGCCACCTCACTCAAGGATCTGAAAGAGCGCCTCGGCAATATCGTCGTCGGCTACACGCGCGACCAGAAACCGGTGCGCGCGCGCGACCTGAAAGTGCACGGCGCAATGACGGTGCTGCTCAAGGACGCGCTCGCACCCAACCTGGTGCAGACGCTGGAAAACAGCCCGGCGTTCATTCACGGCGGGCCGTTCGCCAACATCGCCCACGGCTGCAACTCGGTCATTGCCACCCAGACCGCGCTGAAGCTGGCCGATTACGTGGTGACCGAGGCCGGCTTCGGCGCCGACCTGGGGGCGGAGAAATTCATCGACATCAAGTGCCGCAAAGCCGGGCTCAAGCCGGACGCAGTGGTGATAGTCGCCACCATCCGCGCGCTCAAGTATCACGGCGGCGTGGACGTCAAGGAAGTCAACAAGGAGAACCTCGCGGCGCTGGAGAAGGGCATCGCCAACCTGGAGCGCCATGTCAACAACGTGCGTAATCACTACGGGCTCCCGTGCGTCGTGTCCATCAACCGCTTCAATTTCGACACACCGGCCGAGCACGAGCTGCTGAAGAAGAAAATGGCGCCGCACCAGGTCCCGGTCCTGCTGGCCACGCACTGGTCCGACGGTGGTGCGGGCGCCGCGGAGGTCGCAAAGACGGTGGTCGCGTTGATCGAGAAGGGCGGCCCCGGATTCAAGTTCGTCTACGACGATGCGCTGCCGCTGTGGGACAAGATGAAAACCATCGCGACGAAGATCTATGGCGCCGCCGATATCACGGCGGATTCGAAGGTGCGCGCGCAGATAAGGAAACTGCAGGACGATGGCTACGGCCATTACCCGGTGTGCGTCGCAAAGACCCAGTACTCATTTTCCTCCGACGCGGGGCTGCGCAATGCGCCTTCCGGCCACGTGGTCAATATCCGCGAGGTGCGGCTTGCCGCCGGTGCGGAGTTCGTCGTCATGGTTTGCGGCGACATCATGACCATGCCCGGGCTGCCCAAGGTTCCGTCCGCGGAAAAGATCGATCTCACGGACGACGGCAAGGTGGTCGGACTGTTCTGAACCGGTATAATGCGCGCGCCCCGCGCAACGCGCGCGGGGCGGCACAAGGAAAAGAAACCGCATTCCAATGGAATTCCTGAGCGAGCTGCAAACGGCGCAATTCTGGGCCGGTCTGTGGCAGATCATCCTCATCAATATCGTCCTCTCCGGCGACAACGCGGTCGTGATCGCGCTCGCGGCGCGCTCGCTGCCGCCGCGCCAGCAGACGCAGGCAGTGATCTGGGGGGCCGGCGCGGCGGTCGTGATGCGGATCATCCTCACCATTATCGCGGTGGAGATGCTCAAGTGGCCGTGGCTGAAGCTCATCGGCGCCGCGCTGCTGCTGTGGATCGCGGTGAAGCTGCTGATGCCCGAGGAGGGCGGCGAAAGCGACGTCAACGCGAGCGAGAACCTGTGGGCGGCGATCAAGACGATCCTCATCGCCGACCTGGTGATGAGCCTCGACAACGTGATCGCGGTGGCCGCCGCGGCGCGCGGCAGCCTGAGCCTGCTGATCCTCGGCCTCGCCATCAGCATCCCGCTGGTGGTGTTCGGCGCCACCCTGCTGATGAAGGTGATGCAGCGCTGGCCGATCATCATCACGATCGGGGCGGCGCTGCTGGGCTTCGTCGCGGGTGAGATGGCGGCCACGGATCCCGCCCTCGACGGCTGGCTGCGCGCGAATTTCACCTACGTCGAGGATGTCGCCATGGTCGGCCCGGTGAGCCTGAAGGCGCTCTGCGGCACGATCGGTGCCATCCTGGTGGTCGTGATGGGCAAATGGCTCGCGGCGCGGGCAGCGGCGGAGCGCAAGGAAGTTGTGGATCTCGGCGAGGGCCGCGAGCCGAGGGCGCCGCACTGATATCCGCCCGGTGACCCCTGCGGGAGACTATGCGATGCTGAAATTCCTGGTTCCGGTGGACGGTGCGGATCCGTCGATCCGAGCCGTGGAGCAGCTGGCTGGCCGGCTCTCCTGGTTCAAGGAGCCGGTGGAAATCCACCTGCTCAACGTGCAGCCCCCCGTCCCCGCTGGCGGCCGCGTGGGCTCGGCGGTCGGCAAGAACCAGCTCGAGCGTTATCACCAGGAGCAAGGCATGGCGGCGCTCAAGCCCGCGATGCAGAAACTGGATGCCACGCGGGTCAAGTACCACTATCACATCGGCGTCGGCGACAGCGCGGAGGAAATCTCCCGCTACGCCAAGGACAAGGGCTGCGACCAGATCTACATGGGCACCCGCGGCCTGGGCAAGGTTTCGGGCCTGGTCCTGGGGTCCGTCGCTACCAAGGTGATCCAGCTGTCACCGGTGCCGGTGCTGCTGGTGAAATAGCCCGTCTTGACCCGCCTCGCGGCGCGTCAGGAGACGGGGGAGGGCGATTGCAGTAATATTGTGAAAAATTGACGCCGGTCAACCGCGCCGAGCGGAAGATTGCGGAAAATTGAGGTGTTAGCGGCAACAGGGCGGCCCACGGCGGGCCCCTCAGCGGCCCGGAACATAGGAGGAGTTGAACATGCGCATCCAGGGAATTTGCAGCATCGCGGTTGTGACAGCGCTTGCGGCTGCACCAACATTGGCGGTAGCGGCGGCGGCAACGTGGGAACCGACCCGCTCGGTTGAGTTCATCATCCCGGCCGGCACCGGGGGGGGCGCGGACCAGATGGCCCGCTTCACCCAGGGGGTGGTGGCCAAGCACAACCTGATGAAGCAGTCGGTCGTGCCGATCAACAAGTCGGGCGGAGCGGGGGCCGAGGGCTTCCTCGACGTCAAGGCGTCGCGGGGCGACCAGCACAAGATCGTCATCACGCTTTCCAACCTGTTCACGACGCCGCTCGCGACGGGCGTGCCGTTCAACTGGAAGGACCTGACGCCGGTGGCCATGCTGGCGCTCGACAACTTCGTGCTGTGGGTCCCGTCGGAGACGGCGTACAAATCGCCCAAGGAGTACCTCGACGCGGTGAAGAAGGCCGGGCCCAACAAGTTCAAGATGGGCGGCACCGGCTCCAAGCAGGAAGACCAGATCATCACGGTCGCGATCGAGAAGGCGTCGGGCACCAAGTTCACCTACATCCCGTTCAAGGGCGGCGGTGAAGTGGCGACCCAGCTCGTCGGCAAGCACGTGGATTCCACGGTCAACAACCCGATCGAGGCGGTGGCGCACTGGCGCTCGGGCAAGCTGCGCGCGCTGTGCGTGTTCGACGCCCAGCGCATGCCGTACAAGAACAAGGTGACGGAGACCATGGCGTGGGGCGATATCCCGCCCTGCAGGGAAGTCGGCATTCCGATGGAGTACGTGATGCTGCGCGGCATCTTCATGCCGTCCAACGTGACGCCGGACGTGGTCACCTTCTACGTCGACCTGTTCAAGAAAATCCGCGGCACCCCCGAATGGGCCAAGTTCATGGAAGACGGCGCCTTCAACCAGACCTTCATGGCGGGCAAGGAGTACGCGGCTTGGGTCGCCCAGGCCGAGAACCTGCACCGGCAGCTGATGACCGAAGCCGGCTTCCTTGGCCGGCGGTAACAGGCACCACAGGCGGCCGGCGGGTGCCGTCCCGCCGGCTCGTCGCAAATCTCGCCCGGCGGCGGCGCGTCAGCGTCACCGCCGGATTTTTTGACGGCGTGGCGGTTTGGGCATGGCGCATAACCAGAATACGGCACAGGGGGCGGCGCGCACGGTTGTCATTGACCTCGTTGTCGCGGTAATCATCTTCGCGCTGGGCGCGCTGGTTGCTTACGACAGCTATCGTCTGGGCGCGAGTTGGGCCTCCGACGGCCCGGAGGCCGGCTACTTCCCGTTCTACATCGGGGCGCTGATCTGCATCTGCAGCACCGTCGTCTTCGTGCAGGCCCTCCTCCGGCTCAAGACCGACCGCGCGCCGTTCGTCGGCAAGGCGCAGTTCAGTCAGGTGCTGGTCATACTGCTGCCGTCCACGGTCTATGTGTTCGGCGTCTGGCTCATCGGCATTTACGTCTCTTCCGCGGTCTTCATTACCCTGTTCATGCGCCTGGCCGGCCGCTACAGCTGGCTGCGCAGCGTGCTCGTGGGCCTGGCGGTGAGCGTCATCTCATTCGTTCTGTTCGAGATGTGGTTCAAGATCCCCCTGCCCAAGGGGCCGTTCGAGCGGATGATCGGCTACTAGGCTACCGACGGTGGAAGAGATCAACGCGCTGTTTCACGGCTTCGCGGTCGCGCTGACGCCGTACAACCTGATGCTGATGGTCGTCGGCATCACGCTGGGCGTGATCATCGGCGTGCTGCCCGGCCTGGGGGGCGCCAACGGCGTCGCCATCCTGCTGCCCCTCACGTTCTCGATGTCGCCGACGTCGGCGATCATCATGCTCTCCTGCATCTACTGGGGCGCCCTCTTCGGCGGCGCGATCACCTCGGTCCTGTTCAACATACCGGGGGAGCCGTGGTCGGTGGCGACTACCTTCGACGGCTATCCCATGGCGCAGCAGGGGCGCGCCGGCGAGGCGCTGACCGGCGCCTTCACCTCGTCGTTCGTGGGCGCGCTGGTGGCCGTGCTCATGTTCACGTTCCTCGCCCCGCTCGTCGCCCGCTTCGCGCTGCAGTTCGGGCCGCCCGAATTCTTCTCGGTCTACCTGCTCACCTTCTGCAGCTTCGTCGGCACCGGCAAGGGCAATCCCTTCAAGATCGTCGCC